>JACQTO010000101.1 GCA_016210745.1 Betaproteobacteria bacterium | reverse complement strand
GCTCCATCTCAAAGAGCCCTACCACGGGCGCAACCTCGGCTACTGGCATGCCGAAGACGTGCAGAAGGCGCAATGGGCATTGAAGGGGGAATACAAAAAGACCGGCGAACTCCAGGCCAAGCAACAGATTCCGGGCGGACCCCACTATCCGCTGCCGCCGGACTTCGTCAAGAAGTGAGGACGGGTAGGACGAGAAGCGGGGGGTGCAAGGACTCCCCGCAGTCTTCGTTTCCATTGGCTGCCTGCTCGCGAAGAGCAGGCCGGTACCCGTTACGTTGATTCAGGGAGAAGTATCAATTGGCTTATTACAAGGATATTAGAGAGTATCTCGAGGCGCTGGACCGCAACGGCAAGCTGCGCCGCATCAAGCGCTTGATCAACAAGGATACCGAATTGGTTCCGGTGGTGCGGCTTCAGTTCCGGGGCCTGCCCGAAGAGCAGCGCACCGCTTTCGTGTTCGACAACATCACCGATGTCAACGGCAAGCGCTACGCGGGCAGCGTGGCGCTGGGCGTACTGGGTGGAAGCGAGGAGATCTATGCCTTGGGCATGATGTGCAAGCCCGAAGAAATCCTGGAGAAAAGGGCTCAGGCCGAGAGAAACCCGATTCGGCCCAAACTGGTGGAATACGGACCCGTGCACGAAGAGGTGCACATGGGCGACAAGTTGCTCGAACACGGCGGCCTGGAGGAGTTCCCGATTC
Organism: Betaproteobacteria bacterium; assembly: GCA_016210745.1. Classification (GTDB taxonomy): domain Bacteria; phylum Pseudomonadota; class Gammaproteobacteria; order Burkholderiales; family SG8-39; genus JACQTO01. The sequence goes on along the minus strand of JACQTO010000101.1, from coordinate 8,309 downwards.
CGATTTCCACGCCCGGTTACGACCCCGGGCCGGCGCTGACCGCGCCCTTCTGGGTCACCAAGGATCCGGACACCGGCGTCCGCAACGTCGGCACTTACCGCGTGTTGATCAAGTCACCGACGAAAACCGGCATCGATTTCTGCCGTCCTACCCGGGGTGTGGCCATTCACTGGAACAAGGCGCGCGAAAGAGGTCAGCCGCTGCCGGCGGCCATCGTGATCGGCGGACCTCCCTCGTTCGGCTATAGCTCGGTGGTGGATTTCCCCATCGATGTCGACGAATTCACCATGGCCGGTGCGCTGGCCGGAGCGCCGCTCGAAGTGGTCAAATGCAAGACCGTGGACCTGGAGGTCCCGGCGCATGCCGAGATCGTCATCGAGGGCGAAATAAATACCAGCGTGCTCGAGAAGGAGGGGCCTTTCGGCGAATCCATCGGTTACATGTCGCTCACGCAGCCGCGACCCTTTTTCACGGTCAAATGCATCACGCATCGCAAGAATCCCGTGCTGCTGTCGTTCCTCAGCATGTTTCAGCCCAGCGAGAGCAGCAAGATCAAATGCCTGGGTAATTCGGCGGCGGCGTACAACCACCTGCGCTACGTCGCCGGGTTTGACAAGGTGCAGAAGGTCGCCATATCCGAAACATCCGACGGCTTGTATTTCACGGTGGTCCAGGTGAAAGGCACCGACACCGGGGAGGTATGGAAGATACTCGAGGCGACGCAGAAGTTCCGGGTTGACAGCAAGATAATCGTCGCCGTCAACGAGGACATAGACCCGAACAACTTTGAATCCATCGTTTGGGCTTTGTCCACGCGGTTCCAGCCTCACCGGGATACCCGGATCATCACGCGGCCGTGCAACGGGCTCACGGATGTCTCTTTGGCGCCGATGGAAGTGATGGAAAAGGCGCGGGAGGAATATGAACCGGAACTGCCCACGCAGTCTTATCTGCTGATGGATGCGACGGTAAAGTGGCCTCTGCCCCCGGTGTCGCTGCCCACGAAGGAATTCATGGACCGGGCCGCGCAAATATGGAAAGAGGAGGGCTTGCCCGAGCTCCATCTCAAAGAGCCCTACCACGGGCGCAACCTCGGCTACTGGCATGCCGAAGACGTGCAGAAGGCGCAATGGGCATTGAAGGGGGAATACAAAAAGACCGGCGAACTCCAGGCCACGCAGCAGATTCCGGGCGGACCCCACTATCCGCTGCCTCCAGACTTCGTCAAGAAGTGAGGGCGGGCGGGACAAGAATCGCGCGGCGCAAGCCCCCGCTTAGTCTCTTACAAGGGTACTGTTGACAGATTCAGCGAAGATTTGGTTTCCAAATTCATCTCCCCTTTTCATGCAGTTACACGCAACTGCATGAAAAGGGGAGATTGATAAACGGCAAAACCATCTTCACTGGCTCCGGCTCGTCCTCGGCTTAGGTCAAACGGGCATAAATCCGATTCGATCAGCGCCGGCGCAGTTCCGCCAGAATCTCGTCCGTGTGCTCGCCCAACTGGGGAGGGCGGCTCATCGGGTCGGGCCTCACGCCGGACCACTTTACCGGCGGACGGAACCTCGGTATTCGGCCGAGTATCGGATCGTCTTCGATCGCCACGATGCCCAAGTGCTTCACCTGCGGGTCCTCGATCATCTGACCGACCCGATTGACCGGCGCGCACGGCACCCCATGCTCCTCGAGGATTTCCAGCCATTTCGCTCGCGTGCGCGTAGCGAAGACCGGTTCCAGCTCCTTCTTGAGCGCGTCGTAATGCTTGACGCGATTGCCGTGCTTGCCGAACACCGGGTGGGTGAGAAGGTCTTCGCGTCCCACCGATTCGCAAAGGCCGCGCCAGAATTTCTCCGGTGACGAAAGGTGGATCAGAAGCGCTTCGCCATCGCTCGCGCGAAAGGCATAAGCCTGGGAATACTTCGAGCGGGAATAAGGTCCCTCTTCGTCGCCGCCGACCACCAGTTTGGCAACCTGCCCGGTGATGAATCGCGCCAGCGCGGCGAGCATGTTCACTTCGACGAGCTCGCCCTTGCCGGTGCGAGCGCGTCCGGCCAGCGCCGAGGCCACGCAAAAGGCCGCTGTCTGTCCGGTGATTATGTCGGCCATCGCAGGCCCCATCACGCGCTGGTTCTCGGGGTCCATCAACAGTGAAGACAGACCGCTGTACCCCTGGGCCACGGCGTCATAGCTGGGCAGGTCGGCGTAGGGACCGTCGGTGCCGAACCCCGTGATCGAACAGTAGATCAGCCGCGGATTGAGCTCGCGGACTGTCTCGTACCCGATCCCAAGCCGGCCCGTAACCCCGGGACGGAAGTTTTCGAGCAGGACATCTGCGGTCTTGATCAGCTCGAAAAACCCCGCCCGCTGCTCTGCCGTCTTCAAGTCGAGAACGATGCTGCGCTTGCCGTGGTTGAAAGGAAGGAAAAGAGGACTGGCCTTTCCCTTTTCGGCCCAGCCGCGGAACGGATCGCCGTCGGGCGGCGACTCCACCTTGATCACGTCCGCTCCCATTTCGGCCAGTAGCGAGGTCGCGTAGGGACCGGCGATGTATTGACCCAGATCGATAACCCGCACACCTGTCAGTGGTCCCATCGATTGTCTCCGTGCAAATGATTCCATGTCGGTTCCTGCGCCTTGGCACTTGGGTAAATACTCGAGCGGCGCGTTGGAATCTTACCAATGGCCCCGTACGAAGCTGCCGTGCAAGATCGGGACTTTCGTGCGTTCGGGCCCGCGCTCCCCTGGGAAGGGGTCGGGCCCTGAGAAAAAGACGGATTCAGGTGCGGCGTTTCGCGCGTTGCATTGTTGATCGAATCCATTCTAACATCCGTCATAAGTAACAGGACCGCGCGTTTATTCGCGATTCGAAGTTCACCCTTTGCCCCGCCGAGTTCGAGTGCGCCGTCAAGGTGCCGATGGCCCGACCCTGGAAGATAAGACATGAAGCCGGTGCATTTTGTCGATACCACGCTGCGCGACGGACACCTGAGCCTGTGGGCGTGCGCCATGCGGACCGATTGGATGCTCCCGGTTGCAGAGCAAATCGACCAGGTGGGGTTTCGCGCGCTGGAGCTGATGTCCACCTCTATTCCCAAGAAGATGGTGCGGGAACTGCGGGAGGACCCTTGGGAGCGTGTGCGGCTCTTCGCCAAGCGTGCTCCCCGGACCCCGTTGCGGGTGATCATGGGGCGGTACATAACCTCCTTCGAGATCACGCCGGCATCGATCACCAAGCTTTGGCTGGAACGCCTGGTGGCGAACGGCATTCGCGAAGTGCGCATGTCGGACTGTTCCAACACGGTGTCGGTCTGGGAGCAGCTCATTCGCGATTCCCGCCGTGCCGGCCTGAAGATAGTCCTCAACCTGGTTTTCTCCGTCTCGCCGGTGCATACCGACGATTACTACGCCAAGCTCGCCCGCGCAGCGGCGAAGCTCGACGTCGATCGCATCTGCCTCAAGGACCCGGGCGGGCTGCTGACGCCGGAGCGGACTCGCATTCTGGTGCCGATCGTATTGCGCGAGGCCAACGGAATTCCCGTGGAGATCCACACGCACTGCACCACCGGCCTGGCCCCGCTGTGCCTGCTGGAGGCGATCAAGCTGGGCATCGACATCGTCAACACGGCCACGCCGCCCCTGGCCAACGGTTCCTCGCATCCGTCCGTGTTCACGGTAGCGGAGAATGCGATCGCATTGGGCTACACGCCGACGATCGACTTGGAGCGACTGGGGCCGGTCTCCGATCACTTCGCGCGAATCGCAAAACGCGAAGGGCTGCCGATCGGCATACCGCTGGAGTACAACGAGGCCCAATACACGCATCAGGTGCCCGGCGGCATGATCTCCAACCTGCGCCACCAGCTCGCGCAGATGAAGATGCAGGGGCGGTTGAAGGACGTGCTCGAAGAGATCTCCCGGGTCCGCGAGGAGCTCGGCTATCCGATCATGGTAACGCCTTACTCGCAATTCGTAGGCGTCCAGGCGGCGATGAACGTCATCATCGGCGAGCGCTACAAGGAGATAACCGATCAGGTCATCCAGTATGCGCTGGGGTTCTGGGGGCAGGCGGAGAGCGCAGCGATGGACCCGAACGTCCGCGACCGGATCCTCGCTTGTCCGCGGGCAAAGGAGCTCGCCCGGTGGCGCCCGCCGGAGCCCTCGATCGAGGAGGTGCGGCAACACCTCGGCGGTCCGGGTGTGGGCGATGACGAACTGTTGCTTCGCTACTTGGCCGGAACGGAGGAAGTGGCCGCGATGCGGGCGGCACCCCGCTCGGAGCACAGCGTGGACGGCGGGCTGCCGCTTGTAACCTTGGTCAGGGAACTCGCCAAGAGAACCGGCTTGTCGCAGGTCCGGATCGAAAAGGGAGACTTGGTTCTCCACCTTGCGAAGACGGCACAGAGCGCAACGTACTCAGGATGATGTAGCTTCACGTCCACCACAGGAGAAGACACGATGAAAAGGGTCTCGTCGATCGGCGCCATTGCCTTGGCCGCCTTTCTGTTTGCCCCGCTGTCTGCAGTCACGCTCGCCCAGGCGCAGGGATTTCCGAACAAGCTGGTGAAGGTTGTCGTTCCATACGCTGCGGGAGGCGCTACGGACGCCGCCGCGCGCACCGTAACGCCGTTTAGGTAGGGCATACGCTGCTTCATCGCGATTTCACGGGCTCCAGCGTCACCAGCACCACCCCGGCGAGCACGAGCACCGCACCGACGGCCTGCATGAACGACATCATTTCGTCCAGCCCGAGAACGCCGAAAAAAATCGTCGTCACCGGTCCCAGGGCGCCGAACATGGCAACGTGGTTGGCGCCGATGCGCTTGAGCGCCTCGGAAATCATGAATACCGGCACCACGGTCGAGAACACCGCCAAGCCGACCGCCAGGGCATAGACCGTGGCGGGCAACTCGAGCGCCGAAAGCGGCCGCAGCAGCAGGAACTGAACGATGCACAGCAGGCTCGCCACCGTCATCGCATAGGCGGTAAAGCGCACCGAGCCGAGCCGCTGGACCACCTGGCTGCCGACGACGAGGTACACCGCGTAGGCCGTGGCGCTTGCGAACTCGAAAAAAGTGCCCAGCGGCAGGTTCGCGTTCTGGCCGGCGAGCGCGTTGGAGAGCACCAGTGCGACGCCGCAGTAGCTCAGGAGCAGCGCCACCGCGTCGCGCCCGGTTACCGGTTTGGTCAGGAACACCGCCGAGAGCACCACTACGATGGTCGGGTAGAGAAAATTGATCAGCCGCGCGATTCCCGCCGAGAGATACTCCAGGCCGAGGAACTCGAGGATGCTCGCGAAGTAGTAGCCCAGGAATCCCAGTTGCAGAACCGCGATCAGGTCGCGGCGCGAGAGCGGCGCCTGCTGCTTGCCGCGCCGGCCCCAAAGCGCCACGGCGAGGAAGAACGGCAGCGAGAAGATCATGCGCAGGGCCAGCAGCGTGACCGCGTCGGTGCCGTAGCCGTAGGCAAGCTTGACCATGATGGGACGCAGCGAAAACAGGACGACGCCCGCGGCGGCAAGCGCGATGCCGATGGCCCGGTAGCCGCGGGCCGTGGCTGCAGGCGCAGGCGCTATCGGGGCGGAACGAGCCGAAGTGTCCAAGAAAGACCTAGCGGCGCCTGGAGCCGCCGAGGATGGATCCGAGCACGCCCCGGATGACTTCGCGTCCTATTTGCGAGCCGATGGTGCGCGCGGCGCTTTTCGCCACGGATTCGAGCAAGCCGTCACGGCGTCCGCCGCGCGGCCCGGTCTGGCCGACGAGGATACTGCCGAGCGTACCCATGATGCCGGTGCCACCGGACTCAGCGCCGGCCGCGCGCTCATCGGGCGCCGCGATGGTCTCCTGCCGATCCAGCGTGCGCTGGGTCAGTTTCTCGTAGGCCGATTCGCGGTCCATGGCTTTCTCGTAGTGCCCGTAGATCACCGAGGCCTTGATCACTTGTTCGCGCTCGGCCGGGCTCAGCGGGCCGATGCGCGAGGCCGGCGGCACGACCAGGGCGCGCTCGACCACCGCGGGTCGGCCCTTGTCGTCTAGGAACGACACCAGCGCCTCGCCCACCGACAGTTCGGTAATCGCCTGCTCGACGTCGAGCTTGGGATTGGGGCGCAGGGTTTGCGCGGCGGATTTGACCGCCTTTTGGTCCCGCGGGGTGAACGCGCGCAGCGCGTGTTGCACACGGTTGCCGAGCTGGCCGAGGACCGCCTCGGGAATGTCGAGCGGATTCTGGGTGACGAAGTACACGCCCACGCCCTTGGAGCGTATGAGCCGCACCACCTGCTCTATTTTTTCCTGCAGCGCCTTGGTCGCGTCGGCAAACAGCAGGTGCGCCTCGTCGAAGAAGAACACCAATTTCGGCTTTTCCGGATCGCCGGCTTCCGGAAGGTGTTCGAACAGCTCCGAGAGCAGCCACAGCAGGAACGTCGAATAGAGTTTGGGCGAATTCATGAGCGCATCGGCAGCGAGAATGTTGACCACGCCGCGGCCCTGCGAATCCGTTTGCATCAGGTCGGCGATGTCGAGGGAGGGCTCGCCGAAGAGCTTTTCCCCGCCTTGGTGTTCCAGTTCGAGCAGGCCGCGCTGGATGGCGCCGATGGAGGCTGCCGACACGTTGCCGTAGCGGGTGGTGAGCTCGCGCGCACTCTCGCCGACGTACGCCAGCATCGCGCGCAGGTCCTTCATGTCCAGCAGCAGCAGCCCGGAGTCGTCGGCGATCTTGAAGGCGAGCGTGAGCACGCCCTGCTGGGTCTCGTTGAGGTTGAGCATGCGCGCGAGCAGCAGCGGCCCCATGTCCGAAACCGCGGCGCGCGCCGGATGGCCGCTCGCGCCGAACACGTCCCAGAACACAACCGGCGCGCCGGCAAATTCGACCGTCTTCATCTTGAGAGCGTCGAAGCGCTCCTTCAGCTTCGGCGACATCGAGCCGGCCGCGGCAAGGCCCGACAGATCGCCCTTGACGTCGGCCATGAACACCGGAACGCCGGCGCGCGAGAACTCCTGCGCCAGGCGTTGAAGCGTAACGGTCTTACCGGTTCCGGTCGCGCCTGCGATCAGGCCGTGGCGGTTCGCAAGCCCCGGGAGCAATGCGAGAGCGGTCTTTCCCGATTTTGCGACCAACAGAGGTTCTGTCATGGAATTGCACCTTCTGCAGAGTGGAGCAGCCTGCGACATGTTACGCGCCAGCGCCGATTGCGGGAGCGGGCTGCTGCCGCGCTCCACGGCCCATCGACCCGCGCGCCGAGTTCACACGGCTACAGGGTAAAATTATACGTTTCCACGAACGCCGGCAGAAAAATATGGCAGGACATTCGAAATGGGCCAACATAAAACACAAGAAGGCGTTGGTGGACGCCAAGCGGGGCAAGGTATTCACGCGCTTGATCAAGGAGGTCACGGTGGCTGCGCGCATGGGCGGGAGCGACCCTGGCATGAACCCGCGATTGCGCCTGGCGGTCGAGAAAGCGTATGCCGCCAACATGCCCAAGGACACGATCGAGCGCGCGACCAAACGCGGCGCGGGCGAACTGGAGGGGGTCACTTATGAGGAATTTCGCTACGAAGCCTACGGCATCGGCGGAGCCGCGCTCATCATCGACTGCATGAGCGACAATCGCACCCGAACCGTGGCCGAAGTGCGCCACGCCCTTTCCAAGAACGGGGGCAATCTCGGCACCGACGGTTCGGTGGCGTTTCTGTTCAAGCACTGCGGCCAGTTCGTGTTCGCCCCGGGCACCGCCGAAGACAAGGTGATGGAGGCGGCGCTCGACGCCGGCGCCGACGACGTGGTCGCGAACGAAGACGGTTCGATCGAGGTCGTGTGCGCGCCGAACGATTTCGAACGCGTGCGCGACGGCCTGGCGAAGGCCGGTCTCACAGCGGAGTTCGCCGAGGTGACGATGAAGCCGACCACCGAAATCGTGCTCGCAGGGGAAGAGGGCGCTCGCATGCAGAAGCTCATCGACGCCCTGGAGTCGCTGGACGATGTGCAGGCGGTCTACACCACCGCGGCCATCGAAGGCCAGGACGACTGAGGATTGCATAGGCGACAGCACTCTGCGTCTATAATCGGCGCATGCCAAATCAGAGAGTGCGTATTCTGGGTATCGATCCAGGCCTGCGCGTCACCGGGTTCGGCGTCATCGATAAGTGCGGCAATCGGCTCGACTATGTCGCGAGCGGCTGCATCCGTTCGCCCGCGGGCCTGCTGCCGGAGCGGCTCAATTGCATACTCCTGAACCTGCGCGAAGTGATCGACTCTCACCGGCCGCAGCAGGTTGCGGTGGAGCAGGTCTTCGTCAACATCAACCCGGCCTC
>JACQTO010000007.1 GCA_016210745.1 Betaproteobacteria bacterium | reverse complement strand
TTGGCGAAGATTTGGTTTCTAAATTCGTCTCCCCTTTTCGTGCAGTTGCTTGCAACTGCACGAAAAGGGGAGATTGATAAACGGCAAAACCAGCTGACTTGGTTCCGGCTCGTCCGGCTTATGTGCGGCGCACATTTTCACGCGGGTGACGATAGATATTGTGGGGACCGCCGCGGAACTGGATTTCCTTCTCCCATTTGGCCCCCACCGCCAATGCCAAGGCGATCGACGGAGCGTTGTTGACGTTGATGACGCTGATAAGCGAAATCGCAGGCACATGCTCGCGCGCCATCGCCTGAATTGCACGCACCGCCTCGCTGGCAAAGCCCTTGCGCCAATATCGGCGCGCCAGCGCCCACTTGATTTCCGGCGACGGCCATTCCTTCGGATACCAAAGACCGATCGCACCCATGACGTTTCCGGTCGCCTTCTCCTCCACGGCGTATGGCCCATAGCCTCTCAGTTGCCAGTGTCCGACCATGCTCGCCAGGGTGTACCAGGTCTCGGCCTCTGTCAGGGCGCGACGAAAGGTGAACCGGGTGCACTCCACGTCGGAGTAATGCTCGTGGAGGGAACGCCAGTCTTCTTCTCGAAACGTTCGGAGAACAATGCGCGTCGACTCGATTTTCTCGGGGATCAGGAATGGGGAAGGTCTATTCATGGCATGAACAAGTTCATCGATTGTCGGTTAGTCTGCGCTCATTCGGTCGCCAGCGTCTGTCGCCGTCCTCGATGGTATTCCGATAGCTTGGCGTTGGCCGCGGCAATGACTTGGGCCTCCTCGGCAATTTTAGGCAGGTCGTTCCCGGGCACTGCTATGTACAACTCGTCCTCCCCCACATCGGTGTAGACGCGGTTGCCGATGCACGCGGTGCTGGCGACGACACCGTAGGTTAGCGCAGCAGGAAGCGCCATGCACGTCGGGCGGCCCAACAGCGGAGCCTGCGTGCAGACACCTGCGCGCAAAGCGGCCTCCTGAAGAAACATCACGCGCCCGGGCCTGCCGCGGAAGATCACCACATCCGGCTCGACCGGCGTATCCCCCAGGGGGGCGTAGATTACGACGCCCGGCGGCTGCGGCAGGCGCGGAATCCTCGAGACCTCCTCTATCTTGATGTACCCGGCCCCAGCCATGAATGACAGCGTCTGCTCGAGTTCCTGGGCTCGGTCCTGCGGGGGAGGCAGGTGATGCGTGTAGCTGCCGATCGCGCAGTTGTAATGGTCGCGCGGGACCGTATAGAAGGTCCGCCCTGCCTCGGCGATTCGCCAAAAGCTGCAACCCGAGGGCGCCGTTCCCGTGAACTGGAGGACTCCCGTCGGCGGGGTCTCCCGAAACGTCACCGCAACCGGACGCCGTTGGAGGCTGAGGGTGTCCGAGAGTTGCTGCTCCATAAGGCGATAGTCCGGCATTTCATCTCTCCTTGCGTGGGTTTAGGGCGTACCACACCGGTTGGACTGATGCCGGCCGGCAACGTTTGAGTTCGGCGCGCGGCTAAAGCCTCGCGAAGCGCTGACGGACGCCGGTACGCCGCGACGATTGGCGGGGAATCACGGTACCGGTGCCAAGAGATTCGCGTCGCGCACCACGACCCATGAGCCGTCGGCCTGCTTGCGGAGAATCGACAAGGCGCTTCCCGCCCGCACGACGGAATCACCTCCGGAGACTGGTGTCACGCGTACCGTTAGCACGCTCCAGCAATATGCCAGATCGCCCGAGACGTCGACCTCCTGGATATCGCCCGTGGATTCGATGCGATGCGAGCCGAGCAGGCTTCGCAATCCCTTCTCGAAGGCGCTGCGACCTTTCATCGGCGGATGGCCGGCGACCAGGAATACGACGTCCTCGGACATGAGGCGGAGCACGGATTCGACATCTCCCGCTTTGGTGGCGCCATGCCACCGGGCGACAAGATTTCGGATGGCTTGCTCGTCTGTGCTCATGGAACCCCCTGCCAAGACACCCAACGAATTGCTGAGCGACGGCCCGAACGACGGCGAAAAATAGTACGTCGGTTTTGGCCTATCCGCGGGAACGATGGTTCAACGAGTTTATCGAACTTCGCCGGGCGTTTCGACTCAATGTTTCTTTGTGCGCCGAATGTTGTTTATCGGCGCTTCAGCGCCCATGGCGCAGTTCTCGGCAGTTTCTTTGAATAGAGGAGCGAACTCATGATCAGCAAAGGGTTACTCGTCCGGCTGGACGCCAAGTCAGGTAGGGACGGCGAAGTGGAAGAATTTCTCCTCTCGGCTCTTCCCATGGTTCGCGGGGAGGCGGACACGGAAGCATGGTTCGCTATTCGGCTCGGGCGCTCGAAGTATGGGATTTTCGATGTCTTCACCAACGACGAGACCCGCAATATGCATCTTTCGGGGCCTGTCGCCAAAGCTCTAATGGAAAAGGCCGACGCCCTGTTCGCAAGACCGCCGGAGATCCATAAGCTCGACGTGCTGGCATCCAAACTTCCGACCAGTGCACCGGTCGGCGTCGATACCAAAGGGCTGCTCCTGACTTTCGCGGCTCAGGAGGGCCACCACCCGGAGGCCGAAAGGTTCCTCTGCGACGCGAAGCCGATGGTCGACGAGGAGCCGGATACGACTGCCTGGTTTGCTATCCATCTCGACGACGGCAAGTACGGCATCTTCGATGTATTCCCCGACAATGGCGGGAGGTTCAAGCATCTCTTCGGTCGAGTGCCCAGGGCAATGGCCATGAAAGCGCCCCGGTTGTTCAGCGGCATGCCGGACATGGACATGGTAAGCGTGGTGGCGGAAAAGCAGGGTGGAGAAGTCGCCCCGGCGAGCTGGTAGGCAGGAGAGGCGACGAGCGTCGGCGGAGCACAGCGTCCGCCGGCGGCGTTCACGTCACGTGATGTGCACAGCGCTCCCGGGCTGCGCGCTTACGCGGCCGCCGGTGCGTCTCCGTATGCATTGACGCCCTCGGCCCCCCGTTGGATAAACCAATACAACAAGACCAGCCAGCCGATCAGCGGAATCAGGCCGACGAGCAACCACCAGCCGGACCTGCCGATGTCGTGCAGGCGCCGCGCGCCCACAGCCAGAATCGGCAGCAGCAGCGCGAGGGACAGCAGCCCGGCAAGGGCTTGACTAACCATCCCGCCCGCCATCTGCACCAGGAATGAAAAAAGGAAGAACCACCAATACTCCGGGCGGCCGGCCCGGCCATCGAACGTCGCGTATTTCCTGAGGCATGTGCTGATCGATTCGCCGAATGTCATGATTGACCTCCCGTTAGCGAATTTGCGCTCGGCATCTGCGGTGCACGAACCCGATTGTACGTCCAGCGAGCTTGCCGATTGTAATCGCGAATGTCGGCAGTGTCGGTGCCGATCGACAGGCGCGCGAGTCGGCCTCCTCGGAAAGCGCCCGTCTTACGGCTGTCCAGTCGACCCTACCAAGTAGACGATTGCCAAAACGGCAATCGTCGCCCCTGCCATCATACGCAGCGTGAGAGGCTCTTCGCGGAGTACGACCGCACTCGTCAAGGCCGTGACCAAAGGGTATGTCGCCACCACGGGGGCGACCAGGGAGACCGGGGCGAGGCTCAGTGCAGCGTACATCAGGAGCACGGCGGCCCCGTTGAGCACGCCGGTGACCGCGAACCAAGCAATACCGTGTTTCGCGGCCTGTGGCTTCTTGGAGCGTCGAAATTGGTTCGCGCCAAGAATCGCTGCCGAGGACACCGAATAACCGATGAGGCTCGCCGCGAAAGGATTCGGCCACAGCAGCAGGCCCGCCTTTGCGCCCGCCTGAGCGAGGCCACGGATGAGGGCGCCGGAAAGAGGCCACAGCAGCGACCAGCCCAGGAACCCTGGGCGCACCGAACCCTCCCGCAACGAAAGCAGAGCGATTCCGACCAGAATGCCAACACATGCAACCGCCGCCTGCACCGGGACCTTTTCGCCGAGAAACAAGCCGGCCGCGAGGAGAGCAAACAGCGGGGCCGTGCCGGACACCGCACCAGTGACGGTAGGGCCAAGCCGCTCGTTGGAACGAAACGTCAGGAGGGTAACGATGGCTGGGAAGAACAGCCCGACGAGCGCGAATAACAGCGCGGCGCGCAAACTGAAGCCCTCGGCATCGAACGCGAATGGCGCGGCCAATGCAAACAGAGCCGTCGCAGTGGGAATGCTGATCGCAGCACCCGCGCGGGGGTCGAGCGTGCGAAGTCCGATCCGGCCGGTTACAAGCGCCACGCCGAAGCACAGCGCACTCAAGCTTGCCGTTGCGATCGCGGCAGTCATCTCCGGTGCCTAGCACGCAATGCGCACTGAGGAGCGGCCGGCGCGCCAAGCGCATAGGTAGCCTGCAAGCCCGGCTTGCAGGCTGTCCCGCTCCATCGCCGAATTGGGCGTCAGTGCCACGAGGGCGTAACTACTTGCGCTTGTAGCGATCCGGCTCTTCGAAGAACTCGATGATCTTGGTGCCGGCGACAAGCTTTGCGCTGTGGATAGCGCCCGCGGGTATGTAGTAGGAACCGCCGGGCTGATACCGCCGAGTTTCACCGCTCACTGTGAGCTCGACCTGCCCTTCGAGCACGGTTCCCCATTGCCCCTTATGACTGTGCGCGGGGAGTTCAACGTCCTTGAGGATTTGAAAGAAGACCAGTTGCCCATCGTCGGACTGCAGGAGGCTGGTCCGAACCGTGGTGGTTGGAATCGGAAGATCCACTTCCGGCAGTCGAGCGATGATCTCTGGGAGCTCCATCTGTCGTCCTTTCAGCTTTGTAAACCCAGCATCGGGCAGCGCACCCTCGATGCGCCATGGGCAAACCAATCAGGCTTACTGCCCAGGAATTGACATCAACGCGGTCTGGAGTTGCGCAATACCGGGTTGACCCTGTCGATATCCGCCTGCACCTGCTCGCGACTTCTCTCGTAAATAACTTCCCTACCCATGACGCTTCCGGCATAGGCCAAGCCGTTCCGCGTAGGAGCCAAGTCGCACTTCACGCTATGGATGCCTTCCCCCAGGACAATCTGTATCCCGCCGGCACGCTTGCTGAGGACAACCACGTCAATGGTTTGACCGTTTTCCATACGCACCTTGATTTTCTCAGTGATCATCTTCCTTGACTCCGTTTATAGGGTTTGCACGCCGAGGAGCCGCGCGCGGCATATCGAGCGATCCGGCGCGATCAGCCTGTCGGGAATGGCCAAGCTGCGTCCGGGATGCTCGGAGTACCGCGATCGCAAACATCGCCCAAGCAAGCAGGAATGCGACGCCGCCAAAGGGCGTGACCGCGCCCAGCGCTCGAACGCCGGTCAGCGCGAGCGCGTAGAGGCTGCCGGAGAAGATCAGGATGCCTGCGGTCATCAGCCAACCTGAAACGCGCAGGTATGTCGATTCGGGCGTGCGCAGCGCGACCAAGCCTACGGCTAGCAGGCCAAGGGCGTGATAGAAGTGGTAATCGACGCCGGTGTGGTACACCGCGAGCAGCTCGGGCGCGATGCGCGTCTTCAAGGCATGCGCGCCGAAAGCGCCGAGCCCCACGGCAGCGAGCATGGCGAAGGCGCCGATGGCAAGGAACAGTTTTGCGGCTGCCGGCATGGTGAATTTTTGGCGTCGATGCGTGATCAATGCGCTGCGTCAGCGGTGGTCGCATTGTACTTCCGACCGATCCGCGATAGCGGGCATGCGGTGTACCGTAAATATGACGCGCTTTCGTTGTTACAAATTGCAACGTGCCGCATGGTTGCGTACTACCGCACAGCCCGGCCACGTCCTCTAAGGCATTATTCCATCGGCATTATTCGATATGGCATGCGCGTGAGTTTTAACCCGTGGTCCCTTGCCCACGCGCTTTAGGGATCAACGATAAAGGGGAAGAAAATGAAACTGTTCAAGAGTTACTTCAATACATTGAAATGGTTGCTGGCATCCCTATTGGTTTCTCTTGTGGTGGGATGCGGAGGAGGTGGGGGTGGCGGCGGAGAAACGCCGGCACCGGGCACGCTCGGCGTGTCCCTCACCGATGCGCCGGCCTGCGGCTTTGACGCCGTGAACGTTACGGTCGTCAAAGTACGAGTCCATCAAAGCAGTTCAGCCGCCGATACCGAAGCCGGCTGGAGCGATATCACGCTGAACCCGGCGCGAAAAATCAATCTGCTCGACCTGACGAACGGCGTGCTCGACAGCCTTGGCGAGACGTTGCTGCCAGCAGGGCATTACACGCAGCTTCGCCTGGTACTGGACCCGAACACCGCAGCAGGCCTCATCAACTCCGTGGTCCCTACGGGCGGCGTCGAGACCGCGCTCATCACGCCAAGCGCGGTGCAAAGCGGGATCAAACTGATCAACGAGTTCGACGTGCCGTCCGGAGCGCGGGTCGATCTGGTGCTGGATTTCGATGCCTGCCAGTCCGTCGTCCTGCGTGGTAACGGGACTTATGCGCTGAAACCCGTGATCAAGGTAATTCCTTCCACGCTGAACGGCATCGAAGGTTTTGTCGACACCGCTCTGCTTGGCAGCAGCGTCATGGTTACGGCGCAACAGAACGGCGCAGTGGTTCAATCCACGGCGCCCAATGCGCAGACCGGCAAGTTCGTCCTCGCTCGCCTCGCGCCGGGAAATTACGACGTTGTCTTCACCGCAAACGGCCGTGCCACTGCAGTCATTGCCGCAGTGCCGGTCGCAAATACCACCAGCATCGTCACGCTCAGCAGCACCGCCACGCCGATCACGTTGCCGGTGTCTGCCACCCGCACCATCAGCGGCACGGAAACCTTGAACCCAACCAGTTCGACTGCCGTCGCCTATGTGGCAGCGAAGCAGACGTTCGGTACCGCCCCGACCGTGACCGTGAAGTCGGTGGCCGCCGATGAGCTTGCGTCCGGCGCCTATTCGCTGACCTTGCCCATCGGCGCACCGCTGCTGGGCCAGTACAGTGCCACTCTGCCGATTGCGCTTCCTGCGCAAGCCGGCGTTGCGGGCAAGTACACCGCTGTAGGCTCCGCGACCGGATATGCGACTCAGTCGTTCAGCAAGGACATCACCCTGGCGAATGCAACGCAGAACTTTGTTCTGGTGCCTTGATCCGGACTACCGCCGGGTAAGAAAAATGAACATCATGAGCTTTTCTTCCGCGCGGCAACGAAGGCCTTGCGGTCGTCGTTCACCTTGCTGATCGAGGGCCGCTCGCTCGCCATCTTCAGGTAGGTCCAGACGCGCTCGGCGTGTTCGCCGAACGCGTCTGCGCCATAGATGACTTTGGTCGCTATCGACACGAGCGGCAGATGCATCGCGGCAACGCAGTCGGCCGCGCTGAATTCGGCTCCTGCCACCCAGGGCGAAAATTTCGCCAGCCGCATGAATGCCGGCACACCCTTGGCGAGATCCGCTTTGGTCGCATCCTTGATCGCCTCGGACACCTCGCCGCCGTAAAAAGCCTGGCGGTATAGGCGCCGCGTCACCAGTTCCAGATGCAGTTCCATATGGGTGATCAGTTCGCGGCAGCGCGCCTTGGCCCATGGATCGCCCGGGTAGAGCGGCGGCTGCGGATACGCATCCTCGAGATATTCGAGTATCACCTGCGACTCGGAGATCGTGCGGCCGCCGCCCAGGTCGAGAAAAGGCACCTTGCCCATCGGCGAGCGCTCGAGCACGGCCGCATCCTGCGACACCATGACGAGTTCTTCCTCGAAAGGCACGCCCTTTTCCAGGAGCACGACCTTGACCTTGTTGTAATAATTGGACGATGCGAATCCGCACAGCTTCAGCATTGCTTTCTCCCTAAGCCGGCGCAGCCGGGAACCGGCCGGTTTTGCCTTTCATAAATCTCGTGTTTTTCGCGCAGTTGCGCTGCAACTGCGCGAAAAACACGAGACCCATATAACGCCAATTTCTCCGCCGAAATCGGCGACCCGGTCACTTCTTCGGCGCCGGCGTGTGCTTGCGCAGTTCGACCTTGGCGATAGCGTTGCGATGCACTTCGTCGGGGCCGTCGGCAAAGCGCAGCGTGCGCGAGTGCGCGTACATGTGCGCAAGCGGCGTATCGTCGCACATGCCGGCGCCCCCATAGGCCTGCATCGCCCAGTCGATCACCTTCAGGGCGACGTTGGGCGCGAGCACCTTGATCATGGCGATCTCGGCGCGCGCCACCTTGTTGCCGGCGGTGTCCATCATGTAGGCGGCCTTGAGCGTCAGGAGCCGCGCGGACTCGATCAGGATGCGCGCCTCGGCGAGCCGCTCCTGGGTCACGGTTCGCTCGGCGACCGGCTTGCCAAAGGTCACGCGGGCAAGCGAGCGGCTGCACATGAGTTCCAGCGCCCGCTCGGCCACGCCGACCAGTCGCATGCAATGATGGATGCGGCCCGGCCCCAGCCTGCCCTGCGCGATTTCGAAGCCGCGGCCCTCGCCCAGCAGGATGTTCGCGGCCGGCACGCGCACATTTTCGAACAGCACTTCGCCGTGGCCGTGCGGCGCCTCGTCGTAGCCCATGACCTCGAGTGGGCGCAGCACCTTGACACCGGGCGTGTCGCGCGGAACGAGGATCATCGACTGCTGCATATGCTTGGCCGCCTCCGGATTGGTCTTGCCCATGAAGATGAAGAGCTTGCAGCGCGGGTCAGGGGCTCCCGAAGCCCACCACTTGCGGCCGTTGACGACGTAATGATCGCCCTCGCGCTTAATGCTCGCCTGCACGTTGGTTGCGTCGGAGGAAGCCACATCGGGCTCGGTCATGGCAAAACAGGAACGGATTCGGCCGTCTGCAATGGGCTCGAGCCAGGTCTTCTTCTGCTCCTCGTCGCCGTAGCGCATCAGCGTTTCCATGTTTCCGGTATCGGGAGCTCCGCAGTTGAACACCTCCGGCGCCCAATACACACGCCCCATGATTTCGCACAGCGGCGCGTATTCGAGGTTGCTCAACTCGCCGCCGTGGCTCTTGGGCCAAAACAGATTCCACAACCCCTCGGCGCGCGCCTTCGCCTTCAGCTCCTCAATGAGCTTCAGCGGAACCCA
>JACQTO010000100.1 GCA_016210745.1 Betaproteobacteria bacterium | reverse complement strand
GGATTCTCTGCATCGCCTCGACGACCGTTTCCCGCCCGAACTGATCGCACATGCGCTGCATCCTCTGAACGGCTTGCTGCGTTGCGCCGACCTGCGTCCGCAGATCGCCGAGCACGAGCTTGGGCTGCCGCGTATTTGCCTCGATAATGCGCTCGATATCGCGGTCCAGCACGCCGCCGCGATAAAGGCGGACGGGCGGGACCATGATCCCTTCCTGGAACATCGAAACTGCCTTGCCGTAGGTGCTGCCCGGCACGGTGCCGCCAAAGTCGGCCTTGTGCGCCATCGCACCGGAAAACCCTATCATCTGGTCACCATGAAAGATCGGCGCCATCGTCGCCATGTCCGGAACGTGCGTGACGCCGCCCTGATAGGGATGGTTGCTCACGAACAGATCGCCAGGCTTCATGCCGTCGGCACCATAGACGCCGAGCAGAGTCTGCGCGAAGTGGTAGTAGGTGAACGAGTGCAGGAACATGCGCGGCGCAATCAGCAGGCGTCCCTCGTGGTCGGTGATAATCACGCTGAAGTCGTGCGATTCGCGCACGATCGTGGAATAGCCCGATCGAAAAATGCTGTGGTCCATCTCGTCCATCAGGGTCGAGATGCGATTCCGGATGATCTGCAACGTGACCGGATCGGTCATGACTCGTTCCTTTTGATAATCACATTCCCGGCCGTATCGGCGCGCGCGTTCCAGCCTGGCGGAATCACCGTGGTGGTGTCGAATTGCACGATGATGGCTGGGCCCGCTTGGGAGCCTGCCCGCATCAGGTCGGCGCGGCTCATGACTGGTGTCGATGCCGCCGCTGCCGATCCAAAACGAATTTCGCGCGTCCCCGCGGTGCCGCCCGCGACTGGCCAATGGGCCTTTGCCTGAAGCGCTACTTTGCGCGTCGGGATCCGCGCTCGCAGCCGGTAGCTGACGATCTCAACGGTGCGGTCGCGGGCGGAATGACCATGATGCAGCTCGTGCAACCTGTGGAAACGCTCCCGCAGCGCGGCCAAATCGATGGCGCCTTTGGCGTCGCCAAGGCCCACGCGAATCTCGTAGCCCTGGCCGGCATAGCGCATGTCGAACTCGTGGATGAATTCGCAGTCCTGCGGCCTTAACTTTTCGGCAGCGAGGGCCGCGAGCGCCTCTCCTTTCAGCGTCGTGAAATGACTCGCCACGGCCTCACTCGTGAGCTCATCTAGGTCAGACAGGTCGGAACGAAGGAAGTCGTGAATGATGTCGGAACACAATAGACCAAGTGCCGAGAACGCGCCAGGCGAGAAGGGGACAAGAACCGCGCCAATGCCAAGCTCCTCTGCCACGGCCGCGGCATGCACCGGCCCCGCTCCTCCGAAGGCAACGAGCGTAAATTTGGAAAGATCGACGGCCTTCTTGGCGGCCTGAAGCCTGATCTCGTCAGCGATCCGGGCGTTGATGACACGCATGATTCCAGCGGCAGCGTCGACGCAGGATATTTGCAGCGGCTTGGCGAGATGGGTTTCGATCGCGCGATGCGCCGCGGCGGGATCGATTGTCTGTGTCCCACCCAGAAAATTTTCCGCGGACACCAACCCACACTCAACGTAGGCATCCGTGATCGTCGGTACGCTTCCGCCGCGGCCAAAGCAGGCTGGGCCGGGCACCGCTCCGGCACTTTCCGGACCGACGACTAGGAAGCCCCCCCGGTCGACTCGCGCGATCGCGCCGCCGCCCGCCGCAATGGTGATGATGTCAAGACTGGGAACGTCGATTTGGCGACCATCGATGCTGCACTCGCTGATCTCAAGCGCTGTGCCGCCTTCAATAAAGGCAATGTCGCAGGAGGTACCGCCAATATCCATGGTAATGAGGTTGCGGAATGTCTGTATCCCCGCCAGCAGATGGCAAGCGCCCTGAACGCCCGCCGCAGGTCCCGAAAGGAGGGTGTGCACGGTATTGCCGCCTGCCGTAACGCCGGAGAACGGCATTACGCCGCCGTTCGACTGCATCAGGTAGCGCTGCTCCCGCT
>JACQTO010000099.1 GCA_016210745.1 Betaproteobacteria bacterium | reverse complement strand
GCCGATGCGACAGTGCGCGCAGACGCTCCTGCGAGCGCAAGGCCTGCCGATGGCGTCGTTCCGGGGTATCGGCCATGGTGTTGAAGGCTTCCGTCAGGTCGCGGATCTCACCGCCCGGAAGCGGGATCGGGGCGCGGACGTTCAGTTCACCTCTACCGAAGCGCTGGGTGGCATTGGCCAGCAGGCGAATATCACGCAGCACCGACAGGTCGGTAGCGATCAGCGACGAGGCGATGGCAAAGATTGCGAACAGCGCTAGCACCGTGACATCGCGAATGAAGATCCAATTCGCCACTGCGTGAATATTGGCCTCGGGTGGACCGACGACGACCCAGACGTCATTGACCCCTTTCAGCGGGGTCGCGACCGCCAGCCGGGCAATGCCGTCCGGCGCTTCGCACGGCGTCAGGGTGTTCGGATGCTGGATCAGTTGAGCGAAGCCCTTCAGGCGGTTGTCGGCGCCGTGTTTCGGCGGGGCGGTGGTAAGAGAACTCGCTAGAATCGTGCCGTTACGATCGGCGATCAGCATGGCGCTGTCCGGCGGCAGTCCCGCCTCCTGAGCCAGACGGTCGAGCCAGGCAAGATCGAGCGCCGCGAACAATACCTTCGTCGGCTGGTCTTGGGCGTTGCGCAGGGCCTTGGCCATGATCAGGATCGGCCGCTCGACGATAGGACCGACAAGATAGGTACCGACCGCAACCTCACGAGATTCGAGCGCCCGCTGAAAAGCGTCGATCCCGGCCATGTTGACCTCCCTTGGCGGCGGGATCACGCTGTAGGCGATCTCCCCATCCAGGTTCATGACACCCAAATTGGCGAACTGCGGCAATCCGCTGAGGATCGCCGACAGCAGCTGGGGCAACTCCCCCAGCCCGTATTCATCGGCGACAACCAGCGCGGGTATCCGGTCGAGCAGCTGACGAGCGCCGAGCACCTGATAGGCATGCTGGAGCGAGGCCATATCAGCGACGTAGACCGATTCCGTCTCGGCTCGATGCAGCGCAGCGCCGCGCTCTTCGGTGGCCACGTAAACCACAAACAGAAACGCCGGCAATGTGGCCAGGCAAGCCAACAAAGCGAGCCTGCCCCGAAGTGTCCGAAATGGTAGAAGTCGTGTCACGTTGTGATACATAATACGAGAGTTTCAGCTTCCCGGGCAATTCCGGGCCATCCCGCGATCGAATAGGCGTTCGCCATTTCGCGGAGCCGTAACCGCTCACGCCGAACGAGAGCAACTGATCGATTACGACCAATGGTGGTCAGGCAGAACTAGCACGGGGAACCGGCTACGCGTGGGCTGCGCGCCGCAAATGAATAAGGCCCGCATTTCTGCAGACCTTTGAAAAAAGTGGCGCGCCCGGAGAGATTCGAACTCCCTACCCCTTGGTTCGAAGCCAAGTACTCTATCCAAATGAGCTACGGGCGCAATGATGGATGGCTGGTATGCCGCCCGCCCCGAACTGCCCTATCCCGACCCACGGACTTTCGGTATACCGCTCCCCGAATGCAAAAAGCCCAACCGCGATGGCTGGGCTAAGCGCAAGAACCGCTACGAGAAATCTGTGGCTCCCCGACCAGGGCTCGAACCCGGGACCTGCGGATTAACAGTCCATCGCTTTTCTGGAATTCCAACCCCCGATAGGCGATTCCCTCCGGCTGCCGCGCGATTCCTCGTTCGATGCCCTTCGCCGTCCTGCAAAAACGTCTCGCCGCGCTTGTTTACGAGGAGCGCGCCTTGATGAAAGAGATTGGATTCCAACGCGAGACGGAGTCCTCTATCAGTGAGATGCAGTCCAGGAGAATCCTATGCTGGTGGTCTATCTCTGGAATGCCCGACACAGGACTCCTTTGTCCACGCCATGTTCTCCCCAATGACCTTGTGCACGAGGTGAGCCGCTTTTGATTAGTGATCCGTCGGCTGGAGTGTGGGGATGGTGTGAAGCCTGCAATTGCTTCAGGCGGAAGCTGTACGGGTTGCGTGAGATTTGCGTGACTTTGTTGGGACCAGTCAGGACAAGTGCGGCACGATTGGCGACGTGCAGTCTCGTTGAGTTACATTAAATCAATTAGTTACCGACGGACAACGCCCTACGAACCAAGGGGTCGTGGGTTCGAATCCTGCCGGGCGCGCCATCGTTTCAATGGGTTGCAGCGATGCAACCCATTTTCTTTTCTTCGCTTCCACGCCAATCTACGTCTGCCGTAAGAGGAGACCGATCAACTCCTCGACTGTCATTCATTGCCTCTCGATTGCGGATCAGGAAGATCATTCGGCCATTGCAGCGATTGGGTATACTTGCCGCCCCCGAGTCCGCCCGACGGGCGCCGGTTTATCACCAGTGGAGGAAGTGAAATGAATTCGACACCCCGCGTCATCTCGGTCCGGATCGCCGCGCTTTGCCTGCTTTCGGCCGCCGCCATTCTATTCGGCGCAAGTTCGGCCTCGGGACAGCAGGCTCCCTTTGTCATGAAGATGAGCACGGCGACGCTCAATGACGCTCAACACGAGTGGTACCGGCGCTTCGGCGCGGAAGTGGAAAAGAGGTCCGGAGGACGCATCAAGGGCGAAATCTATCCGGCCAGCCAGCTTGGCACCATTCCTCGGCAAATCGAGGGCGTGCAGTTCGGCTCGATCCAACTGTGGAACGGCCCGCCGCAGTTCCTCGCCGGGGTTGATTCGCGCTTCGCGATCCTGTCCGCGCCCGGCATACTGAAGAGCAGCGGACATGCGCACAAAGTGATACAGGACCCCGAATTCGCCGGTCCCTTTCTTGCCATCGGCACACCCAAGGGGCTCAAGGGTGTGGGCCTGACCGTAACTGGCCCGATGTCGATAGTCACCCGAACCAGGGTCGTGAAACTTTCAGACTTGGTCGGCAAAAAGATTCGCGTACTCGCCTCGGCTATGGAATTGGAACAAATGCGGCAGTTGAAGGCCACGGCGGTACCGATGTCGCTGGGCGAAGTGCTGCCGGCGCTGCAGCAAGGTGCACTTGACGGCATGATGAGTGCGCTCCCGGTTGTTTCCTCCATGCGCTATTACGACGCGGCCAAGTACTCTCTGCGAACCAATCACTTGGTGGCAGTCGTGATCCATGTTGTATCGAAAGTTTGGTTCGACAAGCTGCCGCCAGACCTGCAGCAAGCGGTGATGAATGCGGGCGCTGCCGTGAGTAGCGACATGCTTCCCTGGGCGATGCAGAATTACAAGGAGCACGAGGAAATTTGGGTCAAGAACGGCGGTGAGATCAATACGCTTTCCGCGGCGGAACAAGCAGAAATTACGCGGGTGATGGCGCCGATCGGCGCCCAAGTATCAGCGAAAAAAGCCGAGGAAAAGGCGCTGTTCGACCTGCTGCTCAAGGTAGCGAAAAAATACGAATAGAGCCCCTGTCATTACCACCGTCCCGGCGGAGCGCAGGGACGGTGCAGGCCCAGTGATGACAGCTACGAACGTCCTCCTGCGATACGCGCTACCTGCACAGCCATCGGCAAATCAACTTTGCCACGCCATCGCGCTCTTCTTACAGATCCGGCAGGACCTTGGAGAGCTTCTCGAAGGTAAGCATTTCTCGCTTCTCGTCGGAAATATAATCTGCGCCGATGCCGTACTCGGCCCAGCGTTCGCGGATCTTTCGTTCCAGGTCCACGGAAACCGTGTTCACCGGCGGGAAGCGTCGGTTGCCCCAGTCCGGGTTGCGCTCGAATTCCCAGTTGCGTGTAGCGTCGATCAGCAGGCGCGTCCACATGCCCGTTCCGTACTTGCGTATGTTTGCCTGGTTCAAGGGCGTCGACGGATCGAGCACAGAGCCGAAGGTCGGGCCGAAAGTCAGCACTTGGCCCTCGGAAGCATTGACCCGGAATGCCATGGCCCAATCGAGCGCCTCACGATCGCGGATGTCGATATCCTCCTCGACCACCATCACGTTCTTGAAGAACCATTGTCCGGCGCTCGTGCCCCACAGCGCGTTCCCGACCTGTTGCGCATGGCCGCGATAAGCCTTGCGGATTTGCACCACGATGTTGGTGCCGGTGCTCACCGGCGGCATCCATACATCGGTGACGTTGGCTACGCCGGAGCTCTGAAGCATGTTCCAAGCGATCGCCGACCAGCTATAGGCGCACAACACCGAATCCTCGCTCGGAAACCCCGGCCGAGCGCCCTCGAGCGCGCCGCGCAGCACCGGATCATGGCGATGGGTAATCGCTGTAACTCGCAGCACCGGCTTGGGTGAGGGCGTGCCGCCGCAGTAGCCTGGGTATTCGCCGAACGGGCCTTCGGTCATGAACGATTCGGGATTCGGGTCGATGTAACCTTCGACCACGATCTCGGCACTGGCCGGCACTTCCAGGTCGACGGTCTGGCACTTCACCAATTCGACCGGCTGTCGAAGGATCGCGCCCATCATGTCCCACTCGCAGATCTCCTGTGTAAATGGACTGCCGGCGCAGAACGGGAGCACATCGTGCCAGCCGTGAACGACCGCGACCGGCATCGGCTTCATATCCGCCCGGTAACCTGCGAAATGCCCGCCCCAGCCCTGGGTCGGTACAAGGAGCTTGCCGATCTTGTCGCGCTCGAGCAATTGCCCTCGATACAATCCCACATTGCCGCGACCGGTAACGCTGTCCCGGGTCACGACACCGCAGAACGTGTCAATGAAGCGGCCGCCGTCGAGGCGATGCCACTTCGGCACGGGAAAGTCGAATAGGTTGATCTCGTTTCCCTTGAGCACATTCTCCTGCACCGGACCCGAGTCCACAATAATCGGCGCGACAGGATTGCGGTACACCTCCTTCAGATGACGAACGATCGCTCTGTCGCTGGTCGTCGCCGGCAATCCGAGCATGATGAGGACCTGCTGCCGGTTGCTCATTCCGCAGGTGAGCAACTTCGTGCAGCGGCCGCTCTGATAGTCCTTGATATTCTCGAACAGCAGCGCCGGTCCGCCCATTGCCAGGTTGATGCGAGCGAGCGCACCGATCTCCTCGTTCCAGTCAACCAAGGCTCCGATACGTCGCAGCTGGCCTGCCTGCTCCAGGTCGCGCATCCAGGTGCGCTGGCCGGTTCTCTCGTCCGGCTGGATGGCCAGCGCAGCACCGATTTCACTTCTTAAGGACGTGTTCATCTGGTTCTCCCGATTGCGGTCCTTCTTTCTTTGTAAAGGATACCCCAATATTCAACGCAGTCGAGTTCGCGAAGAAGTGCGCCAAAGATGACAACGTTTCGCTGAACCAGTTTATTGTTCCCGGTTGCTGCAGCTCTTGACTTCTCAAGGCTGTGTCGGTCACCGCTCACGCAGGGGCTTTCGGAAGAGCGCACAGTAGCTCTCGAAAGGTCCTCGGCCCGGCCAGTCCGTGCGCAGCTGAAGCATCTCAAAACCGCTCGCCGTGACCTCGTCGATGACGATCTGCGGTGCGATCCCGAGGGTGCTTCGATCGAGGAAGAAGAACGGCGGTGGAATATCGATCACCGCCAGCAGACCACCAGGGCGGAGTGCGCGCATCAGGCTCGCGTTGATCGCAGCCGGATCGGTCAGGTGGTGGTACACGCGGCGCAGCACGATCGCATCGCAGCAGCCTGCCGGCAGTCCGGACTCGCTGATTTTCGCTTCCACGACCGTAACATTGCTGAGCCCAGCCTCGGCTACCGCTTCGCGAAGCGCTCGCAACCGGGTGGGGTCGATCTCGCTTGAGAAGACATGTCCGGCCGAACCGACGGCTGCGGCCAAAGCAAGCGTCAGTTGACCCTTGCCGGCGCCGACATCCGCGACCACCATCCCCGTTCTCAAAGCGAGCTCCTGCTTAAGCCTTGGCATTTCCGGACCGCTTGCGTTGAAGCCGCCTCCCGGCCAGCTGTTACATCCGGAGATCAAGGCCGCGGCGAGCAGCGCCAGGGCGCGAAACGAGCCTGACGTCATCACCAGAACGATCCAGTGCAATGCATTGCTTAAACCTTTCGATTACAGCCAGCGGCGAACGCGCGCCTTGTAGTCGCGGTAGGCGTCGCCGAAGCGCCGCTCGAGATACGTCTCTTCGCGAGCGACCACGCCGTAGCGCAGGATGATCAAGAGAGGCAGCGCGAGGACGAGGACCCACGGGCTGCGCGCAGCTATGCCGATGCCGGCATAGAGGAGAAGCATGCCCACGTAGATCGGATTGCGGCTCCAGCCGTGTATGCCGGTTGTGACCAACGCGCGGACCGGCTGGTTGGAGGGCACTGGCGTAGCCGCGCGGGAAAAATTGCGGACCCCTGCGGCCACGATCGTAGCGCCGATCAGGATCAGGCTCCCGCCCGCCGTCCAACGGGCCAAGCTGACCTCTGGAAAGGTGAGCGGCAAAGGCAGCAGGCGATCGAGGGCAAACCCAAGGACAAGGCAGGCGAGATAGAGGAATGGCGGCCGCGTGAAGCGCCCCGCCACTGCGGTATCGCCAGCCTGCCGGCCGGCAGGGCTCATGTCTGCTCCTCGTGCTTGCCAGGCAATGCGACAAAGGTCATGACCGTTATTGCTATTTGACAACATAGGTGTCAATATAGCTATTGACAATATGGGTGTCAATCTTGAAAGGGATGGCGGCGATGCGACAGAGGAAAGCGGCAGGTCGGACAGCGACCGGCAAGGGCGAGGCGATCGCGAACCTGATGCTCGAAGTGGCACAGTTCTTCTTTCGAATACGGGCCGTTGGTCAGAGAACAGGGCTCATCACGAGCTGGGGCGGCGGTGCGTTCGGATTCGTGCGCAGCCTGGCGCTGATTGGGCCCCTCACGGTGCCGCAGATCGCCCAGATGCGCCCGACCAGCCGCCAGCGCATGCAGCGGCTGGCGGACGAGCTTGCGGCGGAGGGGCTCGTGGAGTTCATCGACAATCCGAGGCATCGGCGATCGAAGCTTGTACGCCTCACTCGCAAGGGTGATGCGCGCTACCGCGAGTTGAGCGCGCGGTTCTTGGCGATCGCCTCGACCATGGGCGCCGAGCTGAGCGAGGCGGACATCCGTAAGACCGCCGAGATCGTGCGGCAGCTCAGCGAAGAGGTGAAGGGGCGCGGCGATGCGTAATTCTCCCCAAGGGAGCGCAGGGCATTTCAAGAGCTGGAGAATGGTCTTTCCCGACGCGGCGCCCCGTCGGGGCAATCACCGAGCCTGGTATGCCCCTGATTCCATCTTGCCGAAACGCTCGGTGAGATCGGCAAGCTGACGGTAAAACTCGCATTGCGCGCCGGCCCTCACGGCCGCGGTGAAGGGTTCGGCCAAATTGGTATGATATTTCAAGACATGTTGTACAATTGAACTGTGGACAAGGTGACTGCCACTACCGTCTTCGAATCGCTGGCGTCGGCAATCCGATTGGATGTGTATCGCCTCTTGGTGCGCAAAGGTCCGGAGGGCATGGTCGCTGGTGAGATTGCCGGCACGCTCGATATTCCGCCTACCAACCTTTCTTTTCACTTGAAGGCTCTGACGCAGGCGCGCCTCCTGACCGTGGAGCAGGAGGGTCGATACCAGCGCTATCGCGCAAACATCCCGCTCATGCTCGATATGATTGCTTACCTCACCGCAGAGTGCTGCTCCGGAAATCCTGAGCAATGCTTGGACATGCGTCCAGCATCGGGCTGCTCTGAGAGTCTGCTCCCGCCGATTCATTCGACCGAATCGAAGGGCTGAATCGTGGTCCTTCTATTTCTTTGCACCGGCAATTCCTGCCGCTCGATCCTGGCCGAGGCCGTTTTCAACCACCTTGCACCGGCCGGCTGGACCGCAATAAGCGCGGGGAGCCACCCAACGGGCCAGGTGCATCCGCGTGCGCTGGCGCTCCTGGCGCATGAGGGTATCTCGACCGAAGGCTGCTACAGCAAATCGTGGACCGATCTGCCGCTTGCAGCGGATGTCGTGCTCACCGTGTGTTCGAGCGCTGCGGGCGAGACGTGTCCCGCGTACCTGGGGCCCGCAGTACGCAGCCATTGGGGCGTCGAAGATCCGGCGCACGCGACCGGGACCGATGCCGAAATCGAGGCTGCGTTCGCGAAGGCCTATCGGATCTTGCGCGCGCGGATCGAATCACTCCTAGAGCTGCCTCTCGTGGAACTCCAGAGCGATCGGGCTCGGATGAAGGCAGAACTTGATCGGATCGGCACGCTTTCTTCATAACTCGAGTTGCCGGTGACGACGACCAAGCAGCTGAATATTAGGACGGCTATCCATGAGCACCATCACAAGCAAACTCTCGTTTCTCGACAGATACTTGACGGTCTGGATCTTCGCGGCCATGGCGGTGGGCGTCGGCCTCGGTTTTTCCGTGCCAGGCATCGAAGGCTTTATCAACCGCTTCCAGGTCGGAACAACCAACATTCCTATTGCAGCCGGCCTGATTTTGATGATGTACCCGCCTTTTGCGAAGGTGCGTTACGAGGAGCTGCCCGACGTCTTTCGGGACAAAAAGGTATTGGCTCTTTCGCTGGTGCAGAACTGGATAGTCGGGCCGGTGCTCATGTTCGCTTTGGCGATAATTTTTCTTCCCGACAAACCGGAATACATGGTGGGCCTCATCATGATCGGCTTGGCACGCTGCATCGCGATGGTGATCGTCTGGAACGAACTCGCCAAGGGTTCCACGGAGTATGCGGCGGGCCTGGTCGCCTTCAATTCGATCTTTCAGGTGCTGTTCTTCAGCGTTTATGCATGGGTGTTCATCACTGTGCTGCCGCCGTACTTCGGGATGTCCGGCGACGTTGTGGATATCTCGATCGGTCAGATCGCCGAGAGCGTCTTCATCTATCTCGGTATTCCGTGCGTGGCCGGGGTGCTGACCCGCGTTGTCATGCTCCGCTTTGTCTCGAAGGATTGGTACCACACCCGTTTCGTGCCGAAGATCGGGCCCATAACGCTGATTGCGCTGCTTTTCACCATCGTTGTCATGTTCAGCTTGAAGGGCAAGCTGATTGTCGGCATTCCGGTGGATGTGGTTCGGATCGCCATCCCCCTTCTGATCTACTTTGTCGTGATGTTCGTCATTTCGTTTTTCATGAGCAAACGCCTTGGCGCCAGCTATGAAAAATGCGCAACCCTCTCCTTCACTGCTGCCAGCAACAATTTCGAATTGGCTATCGCTGTTGCAGTGGCGGTCTACGGAATAAATTCCGGAGCAGCATTTGCCGCGGTCATCGGGCCGCTCGTCGAGGTGCCGGTCATGATCGGCTTAGTCAATGTCGCGCTGCTGTTTCAAAGGAGATATTTCGCTTCGACATTAGCCGGCGCTGCTGCCCGCGGGTAGGCGGGCGAGGGAAGAAAGCAAACGAGCTTCTTCGAGATGGATCGAGAGGGGAGGCCCGGGACGACGTGCCTGGTGACGGTCTCGCACCGGCGCCAAGGAGGAAATTGACCGCAACGGCCCGCGACTGCAGGAGAGAGGAGATCATGCCGAATCCGCTCACGGAAGAGAAAAAGGACAGCCGGATCAGGGTATCGCTACGCCTCGCCGGAGCGATTGGGAAGGCGACACTCACCAGGTGGCGCAAGCGCCCAGGGGAAGCGTTCAAGAAGGGCGAAGCGCTGTACGACATTGAAAACGAGAAATCCATGGTGGAGGTGGAGGCTCCCTGCGATGGAATCATGATCGAGCCGCTCGTCGCGGAAGGCGACGACGTCGAGGTCGGACAATTCGTGTGCATCATTGACCAGGCTTGATCACCATGATGCCGCAGCCTCGTGCCTCAGGCGCTGCGTCTGCTTCGCGCGTTGCCGATGCATCCTACGATTTCATCGCTCATCATGACATCGCAGAAAAACATCATGTTGCCTAGGCTGGCGTTATGCTCCCCATCGCTGTGCGTTGCGTTGCCATCGGCCGCGAAGATGACCTTGTAGTTCATCATCATGGCGTCGCGTGCCGTGGATTCGCAGCACATATGCGTGGCGGTTCCCGTGATTATGAGAGTGTCGATCCCGCGCGCCTGGAGCGTCGGATGCAGGTCGGAGGATCCCGGAACGAAGACGCTGAAACGCCGTTTCATGAATTTTAGATCCCGGGGATCGACATGCAGACCGGGCCAGAGATCATGGCCGGCGCTGCCGGGGCGAAAAGCTTGCTGGAGCCTTTCACCTCGTTCCGGACTGAGAAGGTTCTCGAAATAGCTCGACCAGCCTGACAAAGTATCTGCGTCGACCGTATGTTGGATGAAAACGACAATCCCGCCGGCCTCGCGAAGCGCCGAACCGATGCGATTCACGTTCGGAACGATATCACGCGCGGCAGGGACCTCTGCCGGCTGGCCCGGAGCCATGAATCCATTCTGCAGGTCAACCACCAATAGCGCGGTATGCTCCGGATTCAGGTCTTCGAAGGGGTGGCGGCGCTGCCGCCGCGCGAGTGCGCGCTCCGCCGCGTGGCGCGGGATTTCGATCTTGTGCATTGTGGTCCAGGAAGGAGAATCGAGGCGCATGAACGTTATCACACTAATTTCACAGCGTCAGCGATCCCGCCGCTTGCGTTCTTAGCCCCGGGACCAATTGACCGGGAAGGGCTAGCGCCGCTCAGTACCAGCATTGCGTCGGGTCGCCGTCTGGCGCCTCGGCCGAGCGTTTCTGTCGGCGTCGGAGGTGACGGCCGGGATCTTTTCGCGCCCTCGACCCTTGATCTATCGAAAACCTAAAGACAAGTCGCCGTGTGTATGCGACTATTTTCACTGCTGGTGGGCGGCGATTGGGCTCTGCTTATTGCCGCTCCTGGTTGCGCGTAGGACGACGGCGCTAAGAATCACGCAATAAACCGATTCGCGTCCTCGTCGGTCAGTCGGTCGGCGGCGGTAACGACCTTCGGCAGAAAGTCCGGATGGCAACAGGAGAAAATATGAAGATCGCACATAAAGTTCTTGGCCTGTTCCTCGCGCTGCCTCTCGTCGTGGCCTGCGGCGAATCCGCAGCGCAAAGTTACCCGAACAAGCCGATAAAATTGGTGGTGGGACTTCCGCCTGGCGGCGGCACCGATATTCTTGCGCGTCTGATCGGCCAGAAGCTGGGCGAACAGCTGAGCCAGCAGGTGATCGTGGAAAACAAGCCCGGCGCGGACGCACTCATCGCTACGGAGTACGTGGCCAAGTCGGCACCCGACGGATATACGCTTCTGGTCGGGACGAACAGCGGGATGGTCCTCAATCCGAGCCTGTATCCCGTGCCCTATGACGTCGTGAAGGATTTCATCCCGATCACGGTTTTTGGTCCAACCCCGGTATTGTTCGCCGTTCACCCATCCTTTCCGGCAGCTTCGGTCAAGGAGTTGATCGCCCTGGCCAGGGCCAAACCCGGGGAGTTGCACTATTCCACCGGCGGGACGGTGTTCCAAATGGCCGGCGAACTCATCAAGCAGCAGGCGGGAGTGAAGATCACGCACGTTCCTTACAAGGGCAGCAACCCGGCGGTCAACGCCGCCCTTGCCGGCGACGTGCCGATGGTCGCGACCTCCATTGCATCAGTACTGCCGTTCCTGCGATCGGGGAAACTCCGCGCCCTCGCGGTCACCAGCACCACGAGATCCCCCGTTCTGCCCGACGTTCCGACCGTGGCGGAATCCGGGCTTGGAAATTACGAGTACATGCTGTGGACGGGACTGTTCGCCCCTGCGAAAACGTCGCGTGCGATCATCGATAAGCTCTATAGCGAGATGTCCATCGCCCTCAGGTCCGAGAGCCTGAAAGAGCGCTTTGCCAGCCTCAGCTACGAGACAGGCGGAATAGTTGGGATGCCACCGGCCGAATTCGGGGCCATGCACAGGGCGGAACTGGCCAAATGGACGAAGTTGATAAAGGAGCTCAATATCCGCGCGGAATAGGTCCGGTCCTGCCGCATTGACTCCGGGTTCCCCGGGTTCGCCGTTCGGATGCCGGGCGGATTCCTTGTCCTGTTTCACGTTCGCCACGCATCCAATTTAGGAGAAGACTGATGCAACATATTTTCGCCGCTGCAATATCGACGATAGTGGCTGGCATGTTGGCCGCAACTGTGGCGTATCCGGTTACGGCATCAGGTCAATCCAGCAGTACGAAACTGCCCAAGTTGATCAAGATCGTGGTTCCATTTGCGCCGGGTGCCAGCACCGACATTTTTGCGCGGCTGCTCGGCCAAAAGCTCGCTGTTCGGAACGAAAGCACGGTCACGGTGGAGAACAGGGGTGGGGCGAGCGGTGTCATCGGTGCGGAGTACGTGTCCCGCGCGGCCGCCGATGGCTCGACGCTGATGGTGCACTCAACTCCGTTTACCGCGAGCCCCGCCGTGCAACCGAAGCTGCCGTTTGATCCAGTCAAAGGATTCGCGCCAATCGCGATGCTGGCAAGGGGACCGCTGTTTTTCGTCATCGCCGACGACCTGCCGTACCGGAGTCTTGCGCAGCTTTTCGACGCTGCCCGCGCGAACAAGGGAAGATTCAATTATGGATCGACGGGCATCGGATCCAGTCACCACTTGAATACCGCTCTGCTCAATTCAATGGCGGGTTCCGAAATGACGCATGTTCCTTATAAAGGGGGTGGACTGGCCGTGACCGACTTGATCGTCGGGCGTATTCAGGTCATGTTGTTTTCCTATTCGACGGTCATGCCGCACGTCAAAAGCGGCAAAATTCGGGCGTTGGCGGTCTCGTCGCAATCCCGCTCCCGGTTCGCCCCTGACCTGCCAACCATATCGGAGACGGTACCCGGTTTTTCGGTCAACGCCTGGTGGGGTGTTTTCGCTCCGGGGGCCACGCCACAACCGATCGTCAACCATCTCAACGCAGAGATCCGCGCCATCGTATCGTTGCCGGAAATGCGTGCAGCTTTTGAGAAGGAAGGTGTGGATTCTGTTTCGATGACAGCCGACGAGTTCACTGCGTTCGTCCGCTCGGATCTCGACAAGTGGCGCAATGTCGCGCGCAAGCTCAAAATCGTCGTCGAATGAGTAATCAGCCGTGCAACAGCGAGCTTCCTTGGGAGTGCTAGATTGCCTCGCGCGGCCGGCGCAGAGCGATCGTCAGCACCAGAGCCATGGCCGACCCCACGAGCATGATGACGAAGGCGATATCGTAGCGGCTGGTAGCATCGAAAATACTCGCGCCCATATAGGCGCCGATGCCGCCGCAGACGTGATGCGCCATCGTAATCAGGCCGGTGAGCGCGCCGAGATTCCTGGTGCCAAAGCTGTCGCGCACGAAGACGACGGCCAGCGGCGCGGTAATCAGAAATGTCAGTCCGAACACCAGCGCGAACACCGCAACCGACGCCGGTGACTGGTCGACCATGACCAGCGCAAACACTCCGATCCGGGCGACGAAGCACATCGCGGCCGGCCACACCGGGCCGGAGCGGTCGCTCCAATGTCCCGCCACGATCACGCCCAGAAGTCCGGTGAGGCCCATGAGCGCCAGCAGGTTGCCGGCCAGAAACGTACTGATGCCCCGGTCCTGAGCAAAGGCGACCACGTGCGTCGAGACGAAAAAATCACCGAAGCCGCAGATCGCATAGACGAGCACGAGCAGCCAGAACTGCCGCGTGCGCGCCGCCTCGGCCACCGAGAGGCCGCTGCGCGGGGGCAGGTTCGAAGTGGATTTCGCATCGGTCCGACCGGGGATCGCCGCGAGCAAGAGGGGCAGCAGGAGCAGATGGGCGGCGCCGAGCCATACGAAGACCGAGCGCCAGCCGATCGTGACCAGTACCGCGGCGAGCACGGCGATCATCACCAATTGCCCGACACTCAAGCCGGAGGAGACGACGGCGTTCGCCAGCCCTGTGCGCCCGGGAAACGCGCGCGACACCATCACGCCGACTGGAACGAGCGACGCCGCGCCATTGCCGATGCCAAAGAAAACGCCGTAGAGGGCAACCGCATGCCACGGCGCGGCGACGAGGCTCATCAGCCCGATCGCGACGCCGCTCGCCGCGAGGGCCCCGCCGAGCACCAGCCGCAGGCTCATGCGATCGGCGAGGGTGCCGGCCGCATACATGGCGACGGCCGATACGATCTGAAACACCGCGACGGCCACGCCGAGTTGGCTGCGGTCCCATCCGAACTCCTCGACCATGGGTTTCAGCGTCAGGCCGATGGCAAAGCGCGCCCCGCCCCCGATAAACAGCACGAGGAAACCGGCGGCGAGCACGACGAAGGCGCTCGTGGGAAGGGTTGGTTTGCGCAATGGCGAACGAAGACGATTAAACCGGCGACCCGGTGTGTTTAATTATTTATTGCTGTTCGGCAATCTACTCCGCCCCTGCAATCGAGGCAATGCATCGCCAGAGAATCGGATCCGAGCGCCCCTGTAAGATTAAGGGGTCGGGTTCAACAGATTAGGGGCAGGTACGCGAGCATTGTGGAAATGACGAACCCGACCCCTCTGATCTACCGCGCCGTTACGCTTACCCCGTCCCGCACGCGATCATCCGGATGCACGATTACCTGTTCACCCTCGCGGATGCCGGAGAGCGCCTGTGCGCTGAGGCCGGTGCGCTGGCCGATTTCGACGCTGCGCTTGACCGCCTTGCCTTGCTCGAGGACGAAAGCGGCCCAGCCGCTGCCGTCGCGAAACAGGGCGCTGGCGGGAATCTGCAGCACGTCGTTCGCCTCCCAGAGGATGAAGGTGGCTTCGACGCGGTAGCCGTCGCCGAGGCGCTGCCATTGCGCCGGGGGCGAAGTGAAGGCGACGATGACCCAGACGCGCTGTTCTTCCACGCCCAGGGCGGAGACCTTGGTAAAGCCGACGGGTTCGATCAGGCGCACCACCCCCTCCAGCGCGTGCTCTCCGCCCCAGCGCTCGAACACGACGCGGGTCCCGGCTTTTATGCGCACGGCGTCGGCCGAGAGCACATCGAGCTCGACTTCGAGGCCGCGCGGGTCACCGATCTCGAGCAGCGCCTGCCCTGCGGCCACTGCGCCTTCGCTCTTGCGCGGGATCTTGAGCACATGCCCCGCCACGGGCGATCGCACCACGACTACATCGGCAGTCCCGCTCGCCGCGGCATAACTCAACGCGGTGCGTGCGGCTTGCAGTTCATGACGTGCGGTCGAAACGATGAACTGCACCGAGCGCAGCTCCGAGCCTGCACGTTCAGCCTCGGCCACTACGCGATCCTCGGCCTCGATCGTGACATGGCCGGAGCTGCGCAGCGTCCGTATGCGCTTGAGTTCCCTTTGCGCCAATTCTGCGCCCGCTTGTGCTGCCTTTACACGCTGTTCGACCGCGCTGACATTGGCTTGCGCGGCGGCGACACGGGCCTCGGCCTCGGCCCTGCGCCGTGCATCGAGCGCCTCGGCGCGCTGCGGCTCGAGTTGCACCAGCGGCGCGCCGCGTTGCACAGCATCACCCACTTCGAGCCCGATGCGCCGTGCGTAGGCAGCAACGGGCGCGGTGATCACATAGCGATCGACTACCCGGGTCCTGCCCTCCTGCTCGAACGAGACGCGCAGCGGGGCGCGAATCGCAGCGCCCAGTTCGACGGCAACAGGCTGGGGACGAAAGCCGTAATACAGTCCCCAGGCGATCAATACGGCGAGCAGCGCGAACAGGATCCGCTTGCGCCATTGCACCATGGTCAGCATACATTCACTCCGCTGTCTTCAACACGGCGATAAGGTCCAACTGGTCCAGCCGGCGGCGTACCGCCAGGCCCGAAAGCACTGCTGAAATCAGCACCACCGCCACGGCAAACGAGTAGGTTTCCGGCACCAGCACGACCGGCACTCGGAACAGGTCGTTCTGCATGGTGTATGCGATGTAATAGCACATCCATTCGCCCAGCCACAGGCCAAGCGGGATGGCGACGAGCGTCAGGATACCCAGTTCGCCGAGCAGGATGTAGCCGATCTCGCCGCGGGTAAAGCCCAGCACGCGCAGGCTCGCCAGTTCGCGGCCGCGTTCGGTGAGGGCGATGCGGGCACTGTTATACAGCACGCCGAATGCAATGATCACGGAAAAGACGGTGGCCACATAGGTGAAGAACAGCATGGTCTCGTCCATCGTGCGATGGAAGTTGCGGATCTCCTGCACGCGCTCGGCCACGCCGGCGATACGCGGCATGGTCTTGAACCGGCTCAGGAGCGAGGGCAGGCGCGCGCTGTCCACGCTGAGATAGGCACCCGAGATCGTCGGTCCCTCCTGCATGAAGCGGTTCAAGGCGGCGAGGTCCATGTAGCCGGATACTCCCAGATACTCCTTCACCAGAGCGGCGACGGCGGCTGTGCGCACCGGCCGATTGCCTTCGAGCACCTCCACGACGATACGGTCGCCGGGGCGCACATCCAGCATCTTCCCAAGGTGATCGGTGAGCAGGATGCCATCGGCAGGCAGCGCTACCGGACGCAGCTCGGCATCGAGCAAACGCTGGATGTCGCCGCCAGGTTCGATCCCGCGAATGCTGGTGCGGAAGTCAAGATGGCCATGGCGCAGCCGCACCGGTACCGCCCGGAATACTTCCACGTGCTCTACCCCCTGCAGGGCAAGCAGATCGAAACGGGCGCGGTAGGCCGTGGGGTCGGTGAAGGTCACCGAGAGATCTTCGCGCTGCGACATGCCGAACTGGACGTTCACCATGTAGCCTACGGTGTCGCGCTGGAACAGTCCAGTGAGGATCATGCCGCAAGCCAGCGCGATGCCCAGCACGGTGAGCGCGGATTTCAGCGCCCTGCGCTGAATGTGGCGGATGATCATGCGCGTGGGCTGGGACAGCCAGCGCTTGAGGCCGAGCTTCTCCACCCAGGTTTCACGGTAACGGGCGGGCGGTTCCGGCCGCATGGCCTGCGCCGGCCGCAGCTTTGCAGCGCGCCACACCGCGAATACCGTGCCTGCTCCCGCCGCCAGGAAGCTTGCGACGGCGGCCTCCAGGACCGTTGCCGGCTGAAGACTGAACTTCAGATAGGGGAAGTGGTAGAACTCCATGTAGATGCCGGAGAGCGCCTTGCCCAGCCAGACGCCCAGCCCCGTACCGCAGGCGATGCCCAGGCCGACGATCACCGCCACCAGTTTGAGGTAGTGCCCCAGCACCGCGACGTTGCTGTATCCAAAGGCCTTGAGTGTGGCGATCTGTTCGCGCTGCATCGCCACTAGCCGTCCGATCACCACGTTGAGCATGAACGCCGCGATCCCCATGAACATGACGGGAAACAGGCTCGCCAGTGTGCCAAGCTGCTCCAGTTCCTGGCTCAGAAAACGGTGCGAGCGCTGATCCTTGCGCGTATAGGCGCCGAGACCGCCGTAGGGCTTGATCAGTTCGTCGACGCGGTCGATGACCGCCTGGCTATCCGCGCCGGGGCGCAGGCTCAACGCAAGGTCATTGAAGGCTCCTTCCAGATCGTAGGCCTGACCCAGGGCGCGCCGCCCCATCCACATCACTCCGTAGCGCTTGCTGTCCGGGAATACGGATCCAGGGCGCAACTGCTGGACGAACTCCGGAGACAGGGCAGTGCCCACCAGGGTCAGTGCCTGACGACGACCATTCAGGATGGCGTGGAACCGATCGCCTGGATGAAGTACGTGTGCCTGCGCAAAGGGCGTACTCACCACCACCTCGTCTGCTCGGCCCGGCGCAGGCAATCGCCCCTCGCGCAGGTGCAGAGCGTTCAGTTCCTGGCGGCCGCTCTCGGGCAGGGACACCATCAGTGCCGTCACCGGCTCGGGAAACCCCGGCATGTCCAGGCGTACCTGGGCCACGACGCGGGTCTCCACCTGATCGACGGCGGGGAAATCCAGAATCCGCCGACGCAGGACCTCCGGCGCACGCTTGAGCGAGGCGAACACCTCGGCGAAACGGTACTCGCGATAGTAGCTGTCCTGCGTCGCGCGCAATGCTCCCAGGGTGGAGAGGAACATGACATAGGTGCCGACGCCGCACATCACCACCAACGCGATCGCGAGGGCTTGGCTCTTCATCTGCCACAGGTCACGCCAGAGTTTGCGGTCCAGCGCGCGCATGATCACCACACCAGCTCCGCCGCTGCTTTTTTCACGGCATTGCGCTCGGTGCGCACGACCAGCCCATCGCCGAGATACACCACCCGATCGGCCATCGCCGCGATTACCGCGTTATGCGTGATCACTACGGTGGTGGTGCCCAGTTCCAGGTTCACGCGTGCGATCGCCTCCAGCACCATCACGCCGGTCTGTGCATCCAGCGCGCCGGTGGGTTCGTCGCACAGCAGCACCTTGGGGCGCTTGGCCACGGCGCGGGCGATCGCCACGCGCTGCTGCTCTCCGCCCGACATCTGGGTGGGAAAATGATCCATGCGCTGCGCCAGTCCGACCAGCGAGAGGGCACCCTCCGGCGTCATCGGGTAGTCCGAGATCTCGGTCACCAGCGCGACATTCTCACGCGCCGTGAGGCTCGGAATCAGATTGTAGAACTGGAACACGAAGCCCACATGCTCGCGGCGATAGCGAGTCATCGCGGCATCGTCGTAGACGCTCAGGTCATGTTCGCCATAGCGCACCGTGCCGCTGGTGGGCGCGTCAAGTCCGCCGAGGATATTGAGCAAAGTCGACTTGCCGCTCCCCGACGGCCCCAGCAGCACAACGAATTCACCCGCATACAAGTCGAGGTCCACCCCGCGCAGTGCCTGGACCCGCACCTCGCCCATCTGGTAGACCTTGGTGAGTCCGCGCGCCGCGAAAACCGGGCGCGAGGGCGCTGCCGAGAGTTGTTCAGGATTCGTCATATGCGATCGTGTCTGATGTCTGGCGCTTCGAGACCACCGTACCGTGGAGCCGCAGCGTCATGAAGAACCCCGCTATCGACGCAGTCAAGCTTCTATGCTTCACAATCCCTATTTTTTCGCTTTGCCTTGCCGAAGCCCTCGGCGTACTGAAGTGGGCGTTTAGCCGAGCGGCACCCTTGACACCAAGGAGTTCTCACTTTCCACCGGGGAGATCCGGTTGGCTGCTATGATCCACGGCCATAACAGGGATCCAAAGGCAAGCATTTCCTATGACCGACTTAGATTGGAGTAGCGCCATCGAGATTGGCCACGCAGAGATCGACGCGCAGCACAGGCGGTTGCTCCTGCTGTGTGAGGCCGTGGTGGAATCGCTTATCAAATCTGCCAAACGTGAACCCCATTCAGCGCAACTGCAGTCGCTGATTGACTTCACCCAGGAACATTTCGCGTTCGAGGAAGGCTTGATGCGCTCGGCAGGTTATCCGAGGCTGGATCAGCATGCGAAAAACCACGCGTCGTTGCTGAGGGAACTCAGAACGTATTGCTACAAGGTGCAGCAGGGTCAGGATATCAATCCTGTTGGGCTGATCAGTTTTGTCTGGTTCACCCTGCATATTGAGTCAGCGGACCGGGAGCTGGTGGTGTGGCTCAGATCTCAACAAGCCGATGGCGGCGGATGATGCAACGGCTGTTCGCAGCCGCTATCGAGGGTGGGGGTCGAGTGTTCTTGTGCCGAGTCTTGGAATCAGGGGACGAATTCCACGGTCAGCAAAGGCGCCCGGGTCGCTCCCGCATCGGCGATCTCCACCAATCCCGCCGTGGCCGACGTATCGAGCTGGAATCTGACCTGAAAATTCCTGAGCCCCTGTCGTTGAGCCTCTTCC
This sequence comes from Betaproteobacteria bacterium, assembly GCA_016210745.1. Lineage (GTDB taxonomy): Bacteria > Pseudomonadota > Gammaproteobacteria > Burkholderiales > SG8-39 > JACQTO01. The sequence goes on along the minus strand of JACQTO010000099.1, from coordinate 9,993 downwards.
AACAAGGAAGTGACGTCGATTCGGACGAAGTTGCCCTGATCGGTGGAGAAGAAATTCAGGGTCCGAAATGAGGTCGGCGTCAACGGAGGAGAATCGAAATCCGCTGCCACCAAGGGAATAGCGAACGGGACGAGATCGAGCAATGCGGGTACGGTCGCGGCAAAGCTCACCCGATTGACGAATACCTCGATATCGGCCGAGACGATGCGCACCCCGAGAGGAAGCACCCCTCCGCCGTTGGAGCCGTCGAGGGGGAAGTCGAGGAACGCGCGGAATTCCGGAGGATCTGGATCGGCGCTGTCGATGCCGAAAAGGACGCTTCCCGCCACACCGGCCCGGGAGAACGAGAACGTGCCGCCGACGGGGGGAGGCGCGGTGAATCCGATGTCTCCGTCCGCCCCAACGTCGCTCAACGTCTGGACGCTGACCGTGCTTGTGCCGCCGCCGCCGCCCCCTCCGCAGCCGGCGAGGGCGACAACGAACGAGAGTATCGAAATCCCGGTGCCGAAGAACGATCGATTCATTGTCCACCCCCGCTTTTTCATTCCCTTCATTCGAGCGCGTCAGTTCGGGCCTCTTTGTTCCCACCCGAACCATCGACGCGCAAACCGCTGACGGCAGTCAGACGGAGCCGGCCTTCTAGTGCAGCGTCCTGGCGAAGGTCCGTCCGCGCAGCAGCTCCATGGCATCCGGTTCCTCGGAAACGAAATCAACGATCTCGGAGCTGACCAGATCCATGATCGTTTCAAAGTCGGTGCTTCTGACCGTTCGCGAAAGGACGATTTCGACGATGAGGGAATCGGCGTCCTGGGCGGAACGCTCGGCGCCGTCACTGAACCCGGACAGATCGTGGACCGAGACGCTCGCGAGTTCAGGAAACTGCCCGAACAGTGTCCTGACCCGGACTTTCAGATCCGCCTCGACGCGATGCAGCCTTGTTTCCCAAGTCGTCCGCTGAAGTGTTTTCATGGACCTGCCCTCCTGCGATCGATGCGTCGGTCAATACCCCTTTGCGATAACCTCGAGAAATCGAATTACTGTCAGCCCAATGAGCTTTCGATTGGGCGGTTCACCGCCAGCGATGCTCGCGACGATCGCCTCGGTCGAATCGTGTATAGCCGTGATGTCCGTCGTGATGCGGTCGGACCACGGCGAATGGGGCGACGTACACGCCGGGCGGACCCGCAACCGGGACGGCGACGCAGCCGGCAAGCCCAGCGGCGGCCAGTGTCAGCATTAAGAGGCGTTTCATAACGGTCTCCGCAGTTCACTTATGTGTTTGAACGCGTGACGGCCAATTCGGTCCCTGCAAATTTGTTACAGAACGTTTCGGTCCAAGGGTTGAAATTTTGCTAACTGCCGGCCCTATCAGGTATTTGCCTGATTTCGCACCCTCCCGGCGTTACAAATTGGACTTCGACAGTCGACGACGACGCCACCTTGCCGATGCGTGCCGGGCTGGCTGGCGCCGAAATGTTTCCTGTCGACAGCCCGGGGCCGTAAAGCGTTATTCTTGTAGTTCCAATCTTGCGGAGCAGGCAAATGAAGATCGTTTCGGTTGTGCTGCTTGGCACCGTACTGGCAGGATGCGCTGCTGTGTCCCAGCGCCCGGTGCTGTATCCGAATGCGAAACTCAAGCAGGTGGGCGAATCGATTGCACAGAGAGACGTGGACGACTGCATCGCGCTGGCCCACAAAGCAGGCGCTTCGCCGGGAGGAAGTGCGGCCGGGCGCAGCGGCATGCAGGGTGCCGCGATGGGCGCTGCAGCCTCGGCTGTCGGCAGCCTGATCAGCGGCCGCAACGTTGTGGAGAGTGCGGCTGCGGGCGCTGCTATAGGGGGCGCCGCGGGTGCGGCGGGCGGCGCTTTTCAGGAAGGGGAGGGCAGCGCGGTGTTCCGCAACTTCGTCGGCCGCTGCCTCGGCGAGCGCGGCTACGACGTGATCGGCTGGAAGTGAGCTTGCACGCTGTTCCGGCAAAGCCGCCTTTCGTCCCAGCCTGCCCGTAGTGCGTCCCCCGTTGGCTTGGGGCGGGTGCGGCGGGGCCGATTTCTATTTCACATCCAGAAGTTCGACGTCGAACACCAGGGTCGCACCCGGCGGGATTACGCCGCCTGCGCCGCGTTGCCCGTACGCGAGCTCGCTCGGAATGACCAGCGTGCGCTTGCCGCCCACTTTCATCCCCGCCACCCCTTGGTCCCAGCCTTTGATCACCCGTCCCGCGCCCAGCCGAAAGCTGAACGGCCCACGGCCGATCGAGCTGTCGAATTTCGCGCCGCGCATGTCCGCTGCCTTGGGGTCGTGCAGCCAGCCCGTGTAGTTGACCTGCACGGTTGTGCCAGTCACCGCTTCTTTACCCGTGCCGACTACGGTGTCGGTCTTGACCAGACCCTCAGCGGCGCCGGCTGCGCTTGCCTGGAGGACGACAGCCAGCAGCAACGCGACGGGAAACAGTCGGAGTCTCATGGGATTAACCTTTCTGTGATGTCGATAGGTTGGACGAAATTCGGCTCAATTTACCAGAATTCCGCTCGACAAAGGACGCTGCGGCACGACGCAGGGCAGAACAACAAGCAGGCGGCGTATTGTTCCACAGCAGTGAGCTTGCCCGGTCACACACCGGCATTTGCTGTCTAGGACGCCAAGAACATGAAAGCCTTGATGCCATCCCTTACAGCACCTGGTTCACCAGTCGATCCATGCGCGCATGCCCCAGGCGCTTGAGCAGGCGCTGGACGGGGACAGGATAGGTTTCGACGGCTTCAAGAGACCGGTAATGCGCCAGGCGCTCGGTGTGCGCCAGTGTCCTTTCCAGCTCTGCCTGGTGCTGCTGCTGCAACTTCTTGTGCGGATCGTGGATGAGGAGGCCGTTTTCCAGATCCAGGCGCCAGGCGCGTGGATTCATGTTGTTGCCGGTGAGGAGGGCGTAATCGTCGTCCACCAGCACGCCCTTGAGGTGGAAGGTGTGATGCTCATGGCACCACAGATGCACATTGAGCACCCCATGGTCGATAGCGCTCTGGTGGGCCTTACAGAAGCGGCGCAGGTTGCCTTCGTAGAGGTAGGGCAATACGCCGATCGCTTTGAACGGTTCATCGGGCGGGATGTAGAAGTCGTTGGCGATCTTGTCGCCTAGGACGATGGTGACCTTGCATCCTTCCTTGATCTTCACGCCGATGGCCCTTCGAACGGGGCCGGGAAGATTGAAATAGGGCGTGAACAAGACCAGATGGTCTTCTGCGTGATGGATCAGCTTCAGCAGGGCGGCATTGAGTTCGTTATCTGCGCCCCCGAAGCCAAGCAGGGGCGTGATGCCCACTTCCCCGCTGCGGATGGTTCCCTCGGCCATGTGGTAGGAGGCCTTCGCAAGGACGCGGCGGAACTTGATGATAGGGGCGCGCAAGGAAGTCTTTCTTGGGGCGGCTTCGGTATCCAAGGGGCGTGCCGCCGCACTGGGGCGCAAGACGTGCAGCAGCAGGCCGGCCAAGCTATCGGCGAGGTGACGATCCTGAATCACATGGTAGCGATCCAGCCGGTAGCGCTGGTTCCGATGCAGGTAGACATCGTTGAGGCTGGCGCCGCTGTAGAGGACCGTATCGTCGAGGATGAAACCCTTCAGGTGCATCACCCCCATGATCTCCCGGGTGTGTACCGGCACACCGTAAACAGCAACGCCCGGGCCAAGACTGCGGGCCATATTCCGGTATAGGGTCGAGTTGCCCGCGCTCTTGTTCTTGCCGATGAGCCCGCGCTGCGCCCGATGAAAATCCACGAAGACCGCTATCTCCAGCTCTGGTCGTGCCGCCTTGGCAGCGTACAGTGCCCGAAGCACCTGCCTGCCTGCGTCATCATCCTGCAGATAGAGCGTTGCGATCAGGATCCGCTCCCTGGCCTGTGCGATAAGGTTCAGCAGCGTTTCGCGAAACGCCACCGGAGCGGTCAAGGTCAGAACGCGATCCACCGCCACCGGAATGCACGGCAGGTCTTCCAGCGCGGGTGTCCGGTCGCCCCAACTCCGAAACCGCCGCCATGCCTTGGCCATGGCGGAGGTCTTCTTGGGGCGGGGTGATGTTTTTTCCACAGACACAACTATACCGGCAGAGGCCCGTGCGGTCGTCCCAGTGCACCCCGGGCGGGCTGGGAACGCAGTGTCCAGCCGCGTCCCACGCAGGCTCCAGGCGCGCTCGCTGGTGTAGGATGCCGCACTTTATCTAAAGAAAACGTCAGACGATGCTTGGTCATATAGTTCGCGCCCATCCTGTGATACGCGCGGCGCTCTGGACAGGCGGCACACTGCTCTCGTTCATGTTGATGGCGGTGGCCGGGCGCGAATTGTCCAAGGAACTGGGCATCTTCGAGATCCTGACCATGCGCAGCCTGATCGGCCTGATCGTGATCGGCGCGCTGCTCGGCCGCTCGGATCTTCGCCGGGTGGCCACTGGACGTCCAGTCCTGCACGCAATGCGCAACGTTTCGCACTTAGTCGGACAGTACGGCTGGTTCTACGGCATTGCATTCATTCCGCTCGCTGAAGTGTTCGCCATCGAGTTCACCAGCCCCGTGTGGACCGCCTTGCTCGCCTCGCTGTTCCTGGGCGAGCGATTGACCAAGCCGCGAATAACCGCTATCGCCTGCGGATTCGCCGGCGTCCTCCTGATTCTGCGGCCGGGTTTTGCCGTGGTTCACATCGCGGTGATCGCCGTACTCATCGGCTCTTTGGGCTACGCGGTTTCGCATGTGCTCACCAAGAAACTCTCGGTCACGGAGAAGCCGCTCACCATTCTCTTCTATATGTCGGTCATTCAGTTTCCGCTCGGCCTGGTGCCCGCATCGTTCAACTGGGTCACGCCGACAGCCGCGATGTGGCCTTGGCTGCTCGCCGTGGGCCTGACTTCCCTCACGGCGCATTACTGCATCACCCGTGCTTTCCTTCTGGCCGATGCCACGGTTGTGGTGCCGCTGGACTTCCTGCGCCTTCCGCTGGGGGCCCTGGCCGGTTACCTGCTGTACGGCGAAAGCGTCGAATCGATCGTCTACGTCGGTGCCGCCGTGATCCTTTTCGGCAACCTGTTCAATCTGTATTCCGAGCGGGCAAGGAAACCGGCAACCTGACTCCGCCTGCCTCCGGGCCCGGGTTTCCCTTGCCTTCGGCCCCGAGCGTAGGTAGCCTACGCACTCCGATTTGCAATCCCCACGTTCGAAAAATGCGAGGGGTCGTAGCTGGCCCTGGCGGGACGCTGCCTTGAGCGCACGCTGCAGCAGATACGAGAGCAGCGACCGAACGGCGTGCTCCCGCGCTTGAGGCGGTTGGACCGGCGGCATGATCGACGTTCATCGCAAGCGCGCTTTGATCGGCCGCGCGGATCGGTGAAAGCAGGCGGCAGCTCACAAGAGAGGATATCGATCGGCATGCAAATCGCAGCACCGCTTGGCAGCACTCCGGGACACGAGTCCAAGGTGGTCGGGCTGATCTGCGCGGCCCATTTCATCTCCCATTTCCACCTGCTGCTGCTGCCGCCGCTGTTCCCGCTCCTGCGCGATTTCTACGGCGTGGGCTTTACCGAGCTCGGCCTCACCATTGCCGTGCTGAACATTACGACCGGTTTGACGCAGGTCCCGTTCGGCTTTCTCGTCGACCGTTACGGCGCCCGGAAGATTCTGATCGGCGCGACCTTCGTCGAGTCGGTGGCGGTCGGGCTCGTCGGCGTATTCCCCTCCTACAGCGCGTTGATCGTGCTGATAGCCGTGGTCGGCGTGGCCAACGCGGTCTATCACCCGGCCGACTATGCGATGCTCAACGCCTCGGTGGACAGGTCGCACATAGGCCGGGCGTTCTCTTTTCATACCTTCTCGGGCAACATCGGCGATGCGATCGCCCCGGCGACGATACTGTTGCTCACCTCGCTGTTCGGTTGGCGCGCGGCGATGATGGCGTGCGGCGTTTTCGGCGTGTTCGTCGGCGTGCTCTTGTGGTTGAACTCCGGGATGCTCCGCGATGCCTCGCGCCCGCGGTCGTCCGCGCCCGCGCTCGGCGCGCGGCATCGCACCGGCGTGGCGCTGCTGCTCAGCTTGCCGGTGCTGATGGGAATGCTGTTCTACGTCGGGATAACGATGACCGGCAGCGGCTTCAGGGTCTTCTCCGTATCAACGCTGCACGAGCTCTACCAGACGCCGCTCGGTGCTGCGACGGTCGTGCTCTCGGCGTTCCTGTTCAGCGCTCCGCTCGGAGTGCTTTCGGGCGGATTTGCCGCCGATCGCATTTCGCGGCATGACATCGTTGCCGCCTTCTGCTTCGTGTGCGTCGCCGCCTGCATTTCTGCGGTCGCCGCATTCGATCCGCCTCTGTTTGTCATCGGCCTGATCTTCGCGGTCGCTGGGTTCTGCACCGGATTCATCGCGCCCCAGCGCGACATGATGATCCGTTCCATCACGCCGCCCGGACAAATGGGGAAGGTATTCGCTTTCGTATCGACTGGCTTCAACGTCGGCGGCGTCATCGCGCCGCTCCTCTATGGCTGGATGCTCGACCACTCGAACCCGCGCAATATCTTCTGGGCCACCGCTGTCCTGGCATTGCTCACCATGGTGACGGTGCTGATCACCGGCGTGGAGCGCCGGCGCGCTACCGCAGGAAACTAGAAATTGGACGGCAAGCTTTCCTTCGCCCTGACCGCGCGCTCTCGGAGCGCGGTCAGGGCGGGGGTGGGGCTACTGCTGCAGCCGCCAATGCTTTACTTCGAAAGCACCCACTCGACCATCGCCTTCAGGTCGGTATCGCTGAGTCTTGCCGGCGGATTGGGCGGCATCGGAATCTGACCGTATGCGCCAGCTCCACCGTCACGAATCTTCTTGGCAAGCACGGCCGCCGCGTCTTTCTTCCCCTTGTGCTTTTTGGCGACTTCCTTGTACGCCGGGCCCACAAGCTTCTTGTCGACGTGATGGCACGCCGCGCAGCCCGCCTTGGTCATGATTTCCTGGGCCTTCTTGTCGTCGATCGCCGCGCTCGCTGCAAAGCTCGACAGCGCGAACGCACCGGCTACCGACAGCGCTGCAACACGAATCTTCATGCGGACCTCCTGGTTGGGTTTCGAATAGCTTACGCCTAGAACGCGCATCCCGCCTCCGGGTTGACCTGCAGCGCATGGGGTTTTCGGATTTCCTGCGCGGCAAGCTTCGCAGTCCTCGAGCCGCGGGGACTCAATGGATGGTTTCCGGCGGTCAGAGTGTGAAATAGAAACCGGAACCGTGACCGACCTTGCCCTCTGCCCACACCTGTCCGCCATGGCGGTGAACGATGCGCGCAACAGTGGCCAGGCCGATCCCCGTGCCCGGAAACTCCGCCGGCGAGTGCAGCCTCTGAAAGGCGCGGAACAGTTTGTCGGCGTAGGCCATATCGAAACCCGCGCCGTTGTCGCGGACGCAGTAGACGGGCCGACCATCCCTTTCTGCAACACCGAATTCGATGCGCGCTCTATCACGCCTGGAGCTGTATTTCCAGGCGTTGCCGATCAAGTTCTGCAGCACCACCTTCAGCAGTCCTCGATCGCCTTGGGCCGTCACCGGGGCCGCAATGACCCACTCGGCATTGCGCTCAGGCGCTTCGGCCTTCAATTCCTCGACGACCTCCCGCGCGAGCGCGGACAGGTCGACTGGCTCGACCTGCATCTCCTGGCGCGACATCTTGGACAGCTTGAGCAGGTCATCGATCAGCTGCCCCATTTTTTCGGCGGCGGCGCTCACGCGCCGGAGCAGGTCCTTGCACTGCAGGTCGATCTGGCTGGCGCATTGCTCCTGAAGAATATGGCTGAAGCCGCCAATCGCCCGCAGCGGGGCCCGCAGGTCGTGCGAGACGGAATAGGAAAACGCCTCCAGTTCCCGGTTGGCCACCTGCAGCGCGTTGGTGCGCTCCGCGACGCGCTGCTCCAGGAGCTCGTTCATACGGCGCAGCTCGTCCTGGGTGCGCACGCGCTCGGTAACGTCGCGAATGATGCTTGTGACGAAGTAGCCCTCGGCGTTCTGCCACTTTGCCAGCGAGAGTTCCAGCGGAAACTCGCCCATGTTCTTGTGCAACCCGGTCAATTCGACGGTCTTGCCGATGATATGCGGTTCTGCACCGGACAGCAGGCGTTTCATGCCCTCGAGATGTCGTTGGTGGTATCGACGCGGCATCAGCAGAGTCAGCGGCTGGCCGTTGACTTCGGCTTGCGTGTACCCGAAGATCGCCTCGGCGCCTTGGTTCCAGCCCACAATCTTGCCGGCGCTGTCCGAAGTGATAATCGCGTCATTGGCGGACTGGACCAGTGCCCAGTAACGTGTCTGGCTTGCCTGGACTTCAGCGGTGCGCTGCGCGACCAGATCTTCGAGTCCCTGTTTGTGAGACTTCAGCTCAATCACCAGTTTCGTCAGGAGGGCGAGGAGCAGGCTGAAAATCAATGCCAGTGCCGCTTTCAGCGTGAGCCGCAGAGGATCTCCCCAACCTTTGACAGGCTCGATGCCGAGGGTCCATGTGGCGTTGGGCACTTCCAGGGTGTGCTCCAGAGGTTCGTTCAGCGCGGCGCGCGAGGACGCGGCGATGATCTGTCTTGCCCCGCTGGCCGGTTGCATGCGCCACAGCTTGTAGGCAAAGCCTTGCTGCGCCAGCTCGGGCAAGCGCGCGACTTCGAGCGCCTCGGGGAAACCGATCTCGACGTTGATGAACCCCCAGAAGGATGGCCCCCTTTTGGCGCCGTCAAGGAATACCGGCAAGCGCCCGATCGCCGCCAGTTTGCCGTTCTCGAGTTTGAACGGCCCGGCCAGAGTGAGCTTTCCGGTGTCGCGGGCGATGGAGGCTTCTTTCCTGGTTGCTGCATTGCCCAACAGGTCCAGGCCGATCGCCTTTTCGTTGCCGGGCAGCGGAACGACGCTGCGGATGACGCCTCCGGGCGCAAGCGAAACGCTGGATACGCCTGGATAAAGGGGCAGCATCTGATGGCCGACGGCATCGAAGTTGGAGATGGCGCCGTTCCCCTGCCGAAGCAGGGCCTCCAATGCATAGGCAGCGGACAAGGCGCGCTCGATGCCGCGCTGGAGTGTGTGCCCATGGTCGATCATCACGTTAGAGGCTTGCGCACGCTGATCTTGAAGGTCATCGCGCTCCAAGCGCCAGATCAGGCTTGCCGCAGCAACTGCGCCGAGCAGAAAAACGACGAACGCCGCGACCAAAGGTCGGGATCGATGGTGGGCGGGCAAATCGGGCATCGGTTCTTGTAAGCGGGCCGCTTTTGCAGTAACGGGGAACTTGCGCGCAGAAAGCTACCCCAGGATAGGGGTAAGCGCAACTTGTTCTGCAAGGTACCAACCCGAGTTTCCGACCGAACCACGCCGAGCCTTCATACTCTATAACTTCAAGGAGGGGCGAGTGAGCCGAGTACCGGGTATACTTGAGGCACCATGAAAAAGAGCACAGCAGCGGCAATGCGGCAGGAAAACGAGATGGACGGGTACGAGAAGATCGACCAGTACAACCCGCACACTGTGGCGCGCATCGCCGAAAAATACCATGCGATCCTCAAGGATCTTGGCATGGACCCTGCGCGCGAAGGGCTTGCCAAGACGCCCGAGCGCGTCGCCAAGGCGATGCAGTTTCTGACCCACGGCTACAGTCTGGACCCGGCGGAAATTCTGCGTTCGGCGATGTTCAAGGAAGACTACCAGCAAATGGTGATCGTCAAGGACATCGAGATCTACTCGCTGTGCGAGCATCATCTGCTGCCGTTTTTCGGCAAGGCGCACGTCGCGTACATTCCGAACGGCACTATCGTCGGTCTATCCAAGATCCCGCGCGTGGTCGATGCCTACGCGCGCCGGCTGCAGGTGCAGGAGCGGCTCACCGTCGAGATCCGCAATTGCATCCAGGACACGCTCAAACCGCTCGGCGTCGCGGTGGTTATCGAAGCGCAGCATTTGTGCATGGTGATGCGCGGCATCCAGAAGCAGCACTCGATTGCGACCACTTCG
>JACQTO010000098.1 GCA_016210745.1 Betaproteobacteria bacterium | reverse complement strand
GTACTCTTCCCTCTGGGCCTCGTGCGACGAGCTTCGCGGCGGCATGGACGCCAGTCAGTACAAGGACTACGTCCTGTTCATGCTGTTCATCAAGTACATCAGCGACAAGTACGGCAATAGCGACGACTTCGCGCCGCCCGTCACCATCCCGAAGGGCGCGTCATTCCGCGACATGATCGCCCTCAAGGGCAAGCCCGACATCGGCGACAAGATCAACACCCAGGTCATCCAGCCGCTGATCGACGCCAACGCGCGCCTTGCCCGCAGCGACTTTCCGGACTTCAACGACCCGAACAAGCTCGGCGAAGGCAAGGACATGGTGGAGAAGCTCTCCAACCTGATCGGCATCTTCCAGAAGCCCGAGCTCGACTTCTCGCAGAACCGCGCCGAGCACGACGACATCCTCGGCGACGCCTACGAGTATCTGATGCGGCATTTCGCGACCCAGAGCGGCAAGAGCAAGGGGCAGTTCTACACGCCCTCGGAGGTAAGCCGCGTCATCGCCAAGGTGATCGGCATTTCGCCGCAGAACACCCGGGCAGCCACCACCGCCTACGACCCCACCTGCGGCTCGGGCTCGCTGCTGCTGAAAGTGGCGGCCGAGGCGGGCAAGCACATCACGCTCGAAGGGCAGGAGAAGGACGTGACCACCGCGGGCCTCGCCCGCATGAACATGATCCTGCACGACTTCCCCACGGCCAACATCCTCTCGGGCAACACGCTCGCGGCGCCCAAGTTCAAGGATGGCGAGCAGCTGCGCGCCTACGATTACGTCGTCGCCAATCCGCCGTTCTCGGACAAGACCTGGAGCACGGGCCTCACGCCTTCGAGGGATCCGTTCCAGCGCTTCGCCTGGGGCGAGCCGCCCGCCAAGCAGGGCGACTACGCCTACCTGCTGCACATCATCCGCTCGATGAAGAGCAGCGCGAAAGGTGCCTGCATCCTGCCCCACGGTGTGCTTTTTCGCGGCAATGCCGAAGGCCTGATCCGCCAGCAGCTCGTGCGCTCCGGCATCTTGAAGGGCATCATCGGCCTGCCCGCCAACCTCTTCTACGGCACCGGCATTCCCGCCTGCATCGTGGTGCTCGACAAGGAGAACGCCGCCGCGCGCAAGGGCGTGTTCATGATCGACGCCAGCAAAGGCTTCATCAAGGACGGGCCCAAGAACCGCCTGCGCGAGCAGGACATCCACAAGATCGTCGACACCTTCAACCGACAGATGGATGTGCCGCGCTATGCGCGCCTGGTGCCGTTCGACGAGATCGCGGACGCGAAGAACGACTTCAACCTCAACCTGCCGCGCTACATCGACTCGAGCGAACCGGAGGACATCCAGGACATCGAGGGCCACCTGCGCGGCGGCATCCCGGAGCGCGATCTCGATGCACTCGCCGATTACTGGAAAGTCCTGCCCGCCGTGCGCGCCGCGCTGTTCGAATCGGCGGGCCGCCCCGGCTACGCGCGGCTCAAGCTGCCGCTGCCCGAGGTGAAGGCCGCCATCCTCGGCCACGCCGAGTTCACGGCCTTCAACCAGACGGCCACCAAGCTGTTCGAAGGCTGGCGCAAGGCCGCGACCAGGGAGCTCACCGCATTCGATAAGGACGGTCATCCCAAGACGCTCATCGAAACCATCGCCGAGAGCCTGCTCGACACCTTCGAGACCGCGCCGCTGCTCGATGCCTACGACATCTACCAGCACCTGATGGACTACTGGGCCGAGACCATGCAGGACGACTGCTATCTCATCTCCGCCGACGGCTGGGTGGCGCGCACCGCCCGCATCCTGGAGACCGACAAGAAGGGCAAGCAGAAGGACAAGGGCTGGACCTGCGACCTCATCCCCAAGCCCCTCATCGTCGCGCGCTACTTCGCGAAGCAGCAGGCCGCGCTCGATGCGAAGCAGGCCGAACTTGAAGCCACCACCGCCAGCCTCGCCGAGCTGGAAGAGGAGCACGGCGGCGAGGAAGGCTTCCTCGGCTCACTCGACAAGATCGCCAAGGCCGAAGTCAATGCACGGCTGAAGGGAATCAAGGGCAACAAGGAAGACAAGGACGAGGCGGCCGTGCTCAAGCGCTGGCTGGATCTCTCCGAGAGCGAAACCGCGCTCAAGCGCGCCGTGAAGGAACAGGATTCGGCGCTCGACAAGCTCGCCTACGACAAGTATCCCAGGCTCACCGAGTCGGAGATCAAGTCGCTGGTGGTGGACGACAAGTGGATGACGCGCCTCTCGGCCGCCGTGCAGGGCGAGCTGGACCGCGTCTCGCAGACCCTCACGGGCCGCATCCGGGATTTGGCCGAGCGCTACGCTACGCCGCTGCCGCAGCTTAGCGACGAGGTGACGACGCTCGCCGCGCGGGTGGATCAACACCTGAAGAAGATGAGGGCGTCATGGAAGTGAGGCCCGGATACAGGCAGACCGAGGTGGGCGTCATTCCAGATGATTGGGACGTAGTTCAGCTTGGTGACTTGAAGCCATTTGTCACAAGTGGTTCACGCGGCTGGGCCTCCTTCTATTCGGAAAGGGGCGAATTTTTCGTTCGCATTACGAACCTTTCGCGCGAAAGCATCTACCTCGACCTCACAGATTGTAAGTTCGTCGAACTGCCACCGGAGGCACGAGAAGGTGTTCGCACGCAGCTCAACGAATACGATGTCTTGATTTCGATTACCGCTGACATCGGAATCGTGGGCTACGTGGATGCAAGCGTTCCATTACCCGCTTACATCAACCAACACATTGCACTGGTACGTTTTGATCCGGCCACGACCAGCGGCAAGTTCGTGAGCTACTTTCTGGCATCCGAACAACCGCAGAAGCGCTTCCGAGCAACAACTGACACCGGGGCAAAAGCCGGGATGAGCTTGGTTACGGTGCGGAAAATCCAAATGGCGCTCCCTTCCCATTTCGAACAACGCGCCATCGCGGCGGCGTTGAGCGACGTGGATGCGCTGCTGGCCGGGCTGGACCGGCTCATCGCCAAGAAGCGCGGCCTCAAGCAGGCCGCCATGCAGCAACTCCTCACCTGCCAAACCCGCCTCCCTGGCTTCCACGGCGAGTGGGACGTGAAGCCGCTCGGTGCCTTAGGCACTTGGAAAGGCGGAATGACCCCCTCGATGCAGAACCCAAGTTACTGGGACGGTGGTCACTTTCCATGGATCTCCTCTGGCGATGTGAAGGTCTCTCGACTAACGGATACAAACCAGCACGTGACGGCGTGGGCCGTGCGCCACGGCGCAGCAGTCGTGGTACCTGCCAATTCAATCGTGCTGGTGACGCGCAGTGGGATTCTGCGCAAATACTTGCCGGTCGCGCTCGCCGTGAAACCGATGGCGATCAATCAGGACATCAAGGCGCTGATTCCGAACGAGGCGCTCAGCAGTGACTTTTTGCTGCACACGCTGACCGGTTGCGGTGACAAGATTCTTGCAAGCTGCTTGAAAGCCGGCACGACTGTTGAGAGCATCGAATTCCCTTGGTTGAAGTCGTTCACTATTTTCGTGCCGCCGCGTGACGAGCAACTTGCCATCGCAACGGCCCTCTCCGACATGGACGCCGAGCTGTCGGCCCTGGAAGCCCGCCGCGACAAGACCCGCGCGCTCAAACAGGGCATGATGCAGGAACTGCTTACCGGGAAAACGCGCTTGGTATGAGCGATCTGACCCCCAGCGACAGCCCGCACACGGCCACACTGCTGGCGGAAATCCGGCACCTCATCGCTGCCGCCCGGCAGCAGGCGGCGGCGGCCGTCAACGCGGAGTTGACCGGGCTGTACTGGCAGGTGGGCAACCGCATCCATCGCGAAATCCTCGGTAGCCAGCGCGCCGGCTATGGCGAGGAGATTGTCTCCGCACTGGCGAGACAATTGAGCGCCGACTATGGGCGCGGCTTTTCGGCCAAGAACCTGCATCACATGGTGCGGTTCGCCCAGGCGTTCCCCGACGAGGTAATTGTCTCCGCGCTGCGGAGACAATTAAGCTGGACGCACCTGAAAGCGCTGATCTACGTTGACGACCCGCTGAAGCGCGACTTCTACATCGAGCTGTGCCGGCTCGAGGGCTGGTCGTCGCGCCAACTGCAGGAGCGTCTGCAATCCATGCTGTTCGAGCGCTCGGCGATCTCGAAAAAGCCGGACGAGGCTATCCGGCACGACTTGGAGGTGCTGCGGCGGGAGCAGAAGCCCTCGACCGGCCTGCTGCTGAAAGACCCCTACCTGCTTGATTTTCTGGGCCTCAACGACCGGTATCTGGAAAAGGACCTGGAAGATGCCATCCTGCGCGAGATCGAGCAGTTTCTGCTGGAACTGGGTGCTGGCTTTACCTTCGTCGAGCGGCAGAAGCGCGTGCAGATCGACAACGACGACTTTTACATCGACCTGCTGTTCTACAACCGCAAGCTGAAGCGGCTGGTGGCCATCGAACTCAAGGTGGGCGACTTCCGTGCCGAGTACAAGGGCCAGATGGAGCTGTACCTGCGCTGGCTCGCCAAACACGAACAGGAATCTGACGAAAACCCGCCACTCGGCATCATCCTGTGTACCGGCAGGAAGCAGGAACAGATCGAACTGCTGGAACTCGACAAGAGCGGTATCCATGTCGCCGAATACCTGACCGTACTGCCCCCACGCGAGACACTGCAAGCCAAGCTGCACCAGTCCATCGTGAACGCCCGGCAGCGTCTGCTGAAAACCGAAGAGACTCCCGATGCAGATGACTGATCCGCCTCGCAGCGAGCGCCCGACGCAGAATCGCATCGTCGGACCGCTTACCAATCCGGGCGGAATAACGCCGGTAGAAACGCCGGTAGAAACGCCGGTGAAAACCTCGGTGAAAACTAACAGAGCCTTGCTGGCGCTGTGGGGTATGAATTCGCAAATGACGTTGGCCGGATCGGCGCGTCCCGATGTCCTCGGCTGCCACCGCTTGCAGCGAACCGAGCTGTGGGTCAGTTCACCGTTCTCCGACACGTACCGAAATCTCGTAGAAGGCACAGGGATCTATTCCGCGAAACGCGTCACCCCCGAAGTCACCCCCGAAGTTACCCCCGAAGTTGCCACGGAAGTCACGCCGGAAGTCACCTCGGCGCAGCCAGAGTCGCAGCCAGAGTCGCAGCGGGGCACCCCACCAGTCGCGGTCCTGATTCGCCTATTGGAAACTGGCGTCGAAGCAACCGGCCCAGAGACCCCGGAAGTCACCCCGGAAGTCACCCCGGAAGTCGCCGCGGAAGTCACCCCCCATGTGACCCCCCATGTCGCAGTGCTCATCCGGTTGATCGGCGCGGCAGGGGAACTCGCAAGCCCCGAATTGCTGAGGCATCTCGGACTGCGAGACCGGAAGCACCTGCGCGAGCGTTATCTGGCACCATGCCTTGAGGGTGGGTGGATAGCGATGACAATTCCCGACAAGCCCAAGAGCCGCGACCAACGCTACCGGCTGACTACGAAGGGAAGAGACATGCTGGCCACACTGAACCACGAAAGCGGACCGAGCGAATGACCGAGCAGCCCCGTTCCGAACGCCGCACGCAGAACCGCGTCATCACGCTGTTCACCGACCCGGCGCGGGCCGACTGCCTCGGCTACCGCCATCTCGGCGAGTGGAGCAAGCGAGAGGGCAATCGTCCCATCGAGACGGCGCTGCTGCGGGAAAACCTGAAGAGCCGCGGCTATTCGGATGCCCACATCGCCGCCGCGCTGCAGAAGCTGGAGACCGCCGCCGACTCGACGGGCATCACGCTCTACCAGGCCAACCTTCGCACCTACCAGCTTCTGCGCTACGGCGTACCGGTTCAGATCGCGGCCGGCCAGGCGCACGAAACGGTGCACCTCGTCGACTGGGAGTCCCCAGAGAAGAACGACTTCGCGCTCGCCGAGGAGGTTACGCTCAAGGGCGGCTACGAGCGGCGGCCGGACATCGTGCTTTATCTCAACGGCATCGCGGTCGCGGTGATCGAGTTGAAGCGCAGCTCGGTGGAGATCGCCGATGGCGTGCGCCAGCTCATCACCAACCAGGAAGAGATCTTCAACAAGGGTTTTTTCAGCACGGTGCAGCTCCTGCTGGCTGGGAACGATGCGCAGGGCCTGCGCTACGGCACCATCGGCACGCCGGAGCAGTTTTTCGTCGCATGGAAGGACGAGGCGGGGGACGAAGCTCGCGAGGCACAGGCTCCCGGCGCGCTGCTCGACCGGCCGCTCGCTCAACTATGCGACAAGGAGCGGCTGCTCGACCTGATCCGCAATTGCGTCATCTTCGACGCGGGCCGCAAAAAAATGCCGCGCCCGCACCAGTACGCCGGCTTCAAGGCCGCCCAGGCGCGCCTCGGCAAGCGCGAGGGCGGCGTCATCTGGCACACCCAGGGCAGCGGCAAGAGCATCCTCATGGTGCTCATCGCCAAATGGCTGCTGGAGCACGATCC
>JACQTO010000097.1 GCA_016210745.1 Betaproteobacteria bacterium | reverse complement strand
TGAAAAGGGTGAGACGAATTTAGAAACCAAATCTTCGCCAAATTTGCCAACACTAAGACTTGTAACTTACTGAGTCACTGACTCGCACCAGGCCCAATGTCCCCTCCCGCACGGCAATACCGCTACTACGACTTCGTCATGGCCGCATTCGTGACCGTACTGATCTGCTCCAACCTGGTCGGTCCGGGGAAGATCGCGCAGATCGAACTGCCGATTTTCGGCGCGGCGGTTTTCGGTGCCGGCGTGCTGTTCTTCCCGATTTCGTACGTGTTCGGCGATATTCTGACCGAGGTGTACGGGTATGCCCGCTCGCGCCGTGTCATCTGGGCCGGGTTCGGCGGGCTGGCATTCGCCGCATTCATGGCCTGGGTGGTCGTACAACTGCCCCCGGCACCTTTCTGGAACAATCAGGCCGCGTATGAAACCGCTTTCGGCTCCACCTGGCGCGTCGCGCTCGCCTCACTGATAGCGTTCCTATGCGGCGAGTTCGTCAACTCCTATACGCTGGCCAAAATGAAAATAGCGACCGCCGGCCGCTGGTTGTGGACGCGCACCGTGGGCTCGACCATCGTCGGCGAAGGAGTGGACTCCGCGCTTTTCTATCCGCTCGCGTTTTACGGCAGCGGCCTCATGCCCGACGAAATGCTGCCGAAAATCATGCTGGCGCAGTTTCTCACCAAGGTGGGCATCGAAATCGCATTCACGCCGATAACTTACAAAGTCGTTGCGTTCCTCAAACGCGCCGAGCGCGAGGACTATTACGACCGTCACACCGACTTCAATCCGTTCACGCTGAGATCATGAGGAATCAACGTTCTTCCCGAGCGCGAGGATCCTGAACATGGCGATTGAAACCCACATCTCCGACATCACCCACGTCATCCAGTTGGCGGTGGCACCGGTGTTCCTGCTGACTGCGGTGGGAACCATCATCACTGCGCTCACCAACCGCCTGGGCCGCGCCGTCGACCGCCGGCGCGTCGTGGAGGACCGGCTGCCCATGCTGGCCGATGAGACCGCCGAAGTCGCGCGCGACGAGCTCGACGCCTTGGCTATGCGCATCCGCGCGATCTACGTCGCCACCTCGCTTGCCGTGCTGTGCGGGCTGTTCGTCTGCCTGTCGATCTCGCTCGCCTTTCTCGCTACGCTGTTGGCCGTCGACCTCGCGTGGTCGGTCGCCGTGCTGTTCGTGCTTGCCATGTTCGCGCTGATCGGCGCGCTCGTCATGATCCTGCGCGAAATCTTCATTGCCGTCACCGCGCCCAGGCACACGACGCACCAGCAATAGGATTCGGGGTCAGGACTTTGGGAAACGCTGATTAAGTCATCCCCGCGAAAGCGGGGATCCAGCAACTGGTTGAACTTCCTAGATTCCCGCTTTCGCGGGACTGACAAATCTTCACTTAATCAGCGCTTCCCTAGATCCTGGATCCTGAACTATTACAGCAGCACGTCCTTCGACAACCCCCGCCGGCGCAGCGTGCGCCGCAGCGCGCCCAGCGCCTCGAGCTGAATCTGGCGCACCCTCTCGCGCGTGAGCGCCAGCTGCCGGGCGAGCTGCTCCAACGTGAGCACCTCCTGGGAGTTGAGACCGAATCGGCGCTCGATTACGGTGCGCTGCTTATCGTTGAGCTGTGAGAGCCATTCTTGCACCAGGGATTCGATCTCGTGCGCTTGCAGTTGCGTCTCGGGACTCGCCGTCTGTTCATCGGGTATCGACTCGCCAATCGAGAGCATCGGATCAATATCGAGCGGGGCATCGATGGAGGCCATGCGCTCGTTGTGCTTGAGAATGCGGCGCACGTCTTCAGCGCTGCGGCCGATCAGGTGCGCGATGTCCTCGACCGAGGGCTCGCGCACGGCATGCAGCGCCAGATGGCGCTGGGCGCGCAATATGATGTTCAATTCCTTGATCACGTGCACCGGCAAGCGGATGGTGCGCGACTGATTCATGATCGCGCGCTCCACGTTTTGCCTGATCCACCAGGTGGCGTAAGTGGAGAATCGGAACCCGCGCTCGGGGTCGAATTTCTCCAGAGCGTGCATCAACCCGAGATTCCCCTCCTCGATCAGATCCAGGAGCGGCAGACCGCGGTGCAAATACTGCTTGGCGATGTTCACCACCAACCGCAAGTTGTGCTCGATCATCTTCTGCCGCGCGGCGAAGTCTCCCTGGGCCACGAGGCGGGCAATATGCAGCTCCTCAACCGGCGTCAGCAACGGCTTGAGTCCGATTTGATGCAGATAGGCCTGAGTGGAATCGCTCAGGATCTCGGTCTCGACCGCGGCTGCCTCGCCGTCTTCGACGGGACCGGCTACTGCGGCATCGTCCGCTTCGATACGATATTCCGCCAGAGCAGCCTCGCCCACGAGCATAGGGTCAGATTCGCTCTCGTTGGCCGTCCCGGGAATGCCCCCGTGGACATCGCCGGAAACGTCCCCGTTCGTCACGATGGGCGCTCCGGCAAGAACTTGAGCGGATCCACGGGCTTGCCCAATCGCCGAATCTCGAAATGGAGCCGGGGGGTATCCGCATCGGTGTCGCCAATCTCCGCGATCTTCTGGCCCTTGATCACCTGCTGTCCTTCCTTGACCAGGATCTGATGGTTGTGCGCGTAGGCGGAAAGGAATGTTTTGTTGTGCTTGATGATGACCAGCTTGCCGTAGCCGCGCAGGCCGGCGCCGCTGTAGACGACTCGGCCCGATGCGGAAGCGAACACCGGGTCGCCGATCTTGCCGCCGACGTCCACACCCTTGTTGACCGGATCGGAGAACCCGGCAAGCACACGGCCGCTAGAGGGCCATCCCCAGTCGACTTTTTCGTCGTCGTCACCCTGGGGCTCCGGCTTCAGCACCGCCGGTTTCTGCTCCGGCTTCAGTACCGGCTGTTTCTGCTCGGGCTTGATTTCCGACTTCGGCTCCGGCCTTGGCTCCGAGCGAACCGCCTCACCACGGGACATGAGCGCAACGTTTTCCGCCGAGAACGGCAGCTTGTACGCTCGCGGCTCGGTCTTCACAGGGCCCGAAGCAGCCGCTGAAGTCCCGGGCGCCAGCGCGCTCGCCGGGGGAACGGATCGCACCGACCCCTCCAAGGGCCGGGATTCCACCTTCCCCGCGCTTGTCACCGGTCTGACCTGGACAGCACCTTCGGTCACCGCCGCCTGCGCCGGCGCGCGCATCCGCAACACCTGGCCGGCACGGATCTGGCTGGGATCAGTGATCTGATTCCATTCGGCGACTTCCCGGTATTCCAGGCCGTGATCGAGCGCGATGCCGTAGAGCGTCTCGCCGCGCTTTACCGTATAGAACTCGGGCGGCGCCTCCGACGCGCGCACCGCTGCCGGTGGCGGCGCAGGACGCGCCGCGGGTTTCGCCGCCTGGACAGCCCCCGGCGCGCGCTCGACTACCGGCGCTGGATGCCGCACCGCACAACCGGCCACGATCGCCGCAACACATAGGCAGACGAAAAATCGCACGTCGCTCCTCACTGCTTTCCGACCCGGAGCGGAACAAAGCGCACGGCTTCGAGCCATTTTTCGCTGTACCCCGAGGCCTTCCTCTCGATCAGGCACAAAGTCTGGCTGGAGGTTCCCAGCGGCGCGATTATTCTGCCGCCCACGGCAATTTGAGGCAAGAGCGCCTCGGGAATATGCACGGCGGCCGCCGCGAGAATGACCGCATCGAACGGCGCCGCTTCGGGCAGTCCCCGCGCGCCGTCGCCGTGCACCAGGCGCAAGTTGGAGATGCGCATCCGCCGCAGATTGGCCCGCGCCTTTTCCAGCATTCCGGCGATGCGCTCCATCGAGTACACCTCGTGGGCCAATTGCGCCAATACCGCTGCCTGATAGCCGCAACCGGTGCCGATCTCGAGCACGCGTCCGAGGTTCTTCCCGCAGCGCAGCACCTCGATCATTCGGGCCACCACGAACGGCTGCGAGATGGTCTGGTCGAATCCGATCGGCAGCGCCCTATCCTCGTAGGCCCGGTGCGCGAGCGCCTCCTCGACGAACAGATGGCGCGGCACCAGCGCCATCGCGCCAAGCACGGCCTCATCGGCGATCCCCTTCTCGCGCAGACGACCTATCATGCGGTCGCGCGTACGCTGCGAGGTGAAGCCGATGCCGCGCGCCCCGGAACCGGCCTCCGACCGCCTGGGCGCAGTCATCCTTCCATCCATTCCCGCACCATCGCGATCTGCTGCTGGTGGGTCAGGTCCATCTGCAACGGCGTGATCGAAACACGATTGGCCGCCAACGCATGGAAATCGGTTCCCGGCCCCGCGTCCTGTGCCCCGCCCGGGGGACCGATCCAGTACACCGTCTCTCCGCGCGGGCTGTTCATCCGGATGACCGGCTCGGCCTTGTGCCGCCTGCCCAGGCGCGTCACTTCGAAGCCGGTGAGATGCGCATAGGGAATGTCCGGCACGTTGATATTGAGCAGCACCGGATCGCGCGGTGGACGAGACTGAAAGCGTTTTACCAATTCGCACGCAATGCGCGCCGCGGTATCGAAATGCGCTCCCGCTTTGCCTGCCAGCGAGATCGCAAACGACGGGATGCCGAGCAGATAGCCCTCGGTCGCCGCTGCGACTGTGCCCGAATAGATCGTATCGTCGCCCATGTTGGCGGCAAGATTGATCCCCGAGATGATCATATCGGGCTCCTCGTCGAGCAGCCCGGTGACCGCCAGGTGCACGCAGTCGGTCGGTGTGCCGTTGACGAACATGAACCCGTTTGCCGACTTGCGAACCGTGAGCGGCCGGTCGAGCGTGAGCGAGTTCGACGCGCCGCTGCGGTCGCGCTCGGGGGCAACGACGGTAACCTCGGCCAAGTCAAAGAGCTCCCTGGCGAGAATTTCTATGCCCGGGGCGGAGTAGCCATCGTCGTTGCTGAGAAGGATGCGCATAAGTCGGGGCGATTATAGCAACTCGCCCCCGACGGCGGACCATGAGCCCGGTTATCGCGCCGTTCCGCCGCCATCGTCGAGATGGTCAATATCGATTCAGGGGTTCCACTGAATGCCGTGGACCCCAATCGGCGTCCTGGCGCCCGCGGCATAGATGCATATCAGAACGCCTTTTCGAACCGGTCCACCAGAGTCTTGAGGATCTTGAGCCGCGCGAACGGCTTGTCCTCGGCCTCGATCAGCGTCCAGGGCGCAATCTCCGTCGAGGTTCGATCGACCATATCGCACACGGCAGCCTCGTAGTCGCCCCACTTCTTGCGGTTGCGCCAATCCTCCTCGGTGATCTTGAAACGCTTGAACGTGGTGCGCTGGCGCTCCTTGAAGCGCCTCAACTGCTCCTGTTTGCTGATCTGCAGCCAGAATTTGATCAGGATAGTGCCGTGGCGCACCATCTGTTCCTCGAAGTCGTTGATCTCGGAGTAGGCGCGCATCCAATCGGCCGTCGAGCAGAAGCCTTCGACGCGCTCGACCAGAACCCGTCCGTACCATGATCGGTCGAAAATCGTGACCACGTTGCGCCGCGGAACATGGCGCCAGAAGCGCCACAGGTACGGCTGCGCGCGCTCCTCCTCGGTGGGCGCGGCCACCGGCACGTTGTGGTACTTGCGCGCATCCAATGCGGCGGTAATGCGCCGGATCGCCGAACCCTTGCCCGCGGCATCCGCGCCCTCGAACAGCAGGATAACCGAGTGCTTGCGGAACTTCTTGTGGCGCGAGAGCACGTTCAACTCGCCCTGGAGCTTCTCCAGGCGCTTGTCGTAGCGCTTCTTGTCGACGCGTTGCGACATGTCCAGGTTGCGCAACAGCTTCAGGTTGTCGAGCTGCGGCATCACCGGCGGTGCGTCGATGCGCGCCTGCCCCCGCTTGTCCTCGGCAACGCGCTTCTTCAACGCGTCGAGGAGAATTTTGCCTGCGGTAATCGAACGATAGCGGTGATCCATGCCCTCGAGGACGATCCATGGCGCCCCCGCGGTGCTGGTCTCCCTCAGCACGTGCTCGGAAACATTGCGGAACTCGTCGTAGATCTTGAACCGGCGCCAATCTTCCGCGGTAACGCGCCAGCGCGTCTTGGGATCCTTCTCCAGTGCCTTGAGGCGCACACGCTGCTGCGCCTTGGACAGATGAAACCAGAACTTGAGCAGCAGCACTCCCTCATCGACCAGCATCTTCTCGTGACGAAATATCTCGTCGACGGCGGTCTGCAACTGAGCATCGTCGGAGTTCCCGAGCACCCGGCTCACGATCGGCTCGGTATACCAGGAGCCGAAGAAGACGCCGATCTTGCCCTTGGGCGGCAGCGCCCGCCAAAAGCGCCACATCGGCGGCCGGTCCGCTTCCTCTTCCGTCGGCGGACCGAAGGCATAGGTGTGGATATGCCTCGGGTCCATCCATTCGTTGAGCACGTTGACCGTTTCGCCCTTGCCGGCCCCGTCGACGCCGCCGATGATGATCAGCACCGGAAATTTCTTCAGCTCGCCGAGATCGAACTGCGCGTTCAAGAGTGCCTCGCGCAGCTTCGGCTCTTCTTGTTTCCATTCTTCCTTGCTCAACTTGTGCCCCAGTTCCGCCGATTCAAACATGTTGCCTCCCTAGTTCGTTCCGTTACAGAAACATAAAGCCAGCAAGTAAAAGGCCCTCGGTATCGGTTCTTATCAGCCTGAGCGCAGGACCTGTTCTTGAGTCAACCGCTCGAAAATCCAATTTCAGTCGCTTCCCTCCTCTGCAAGACCGCATTGCATTTTCAACGACCTCAAACCCAAAAAGACTTTTGCTTCGCAAATTCCCCGCATACACGTCCGAGCGCGGCAATTGCACGCGCATCGTTGGCCGCCATCCATCCGAGAACCATGCCTACGATTCGCGGGTCGGCTCGAGTCCTGGCGCCCATGGCGGCCTGCTCGGTCATTTGCGCACCTGCCTGGGCATCATTGATCGCTCCCAGCGCATCCTGGAGCTCCGAGAGGGCGTCTACATAGCGCTTGACCTTTCTCTTTGTGTACAACGAAGCGAAAAATTCGGCGCAGTAGCGCAGTTTCTTCGCTGCTATGCGTGCGCGGTGGCGTTCCTCCGGCGCAGCGCGCGCCAGGTCATCGAGGCGCCGTCTCAACTTTCGATCCCGCCGGGCGACCACCGCTTGCGCAAATTCCGCGGCGCCGAGCCCTGGGACGCCCGGCCAGGACTCTCGGGCAAGCAGCGCACCGAGCTCGAGAAGCAAATTCGTGTAGCGCGACGAGAACACCGCGTCGCGCGCGGCCGCAACGTGGCGGCGCCGAAGCCGCCGGCAGCGCGAGCGGAACGCTGCGAGCGCGCTGCTGCCGGCGAAATGCCGCGCGAGCGGCGGCAGGATCTCGGTTAGATACACGTCCCAATTGCGCGCCGGTCCCAGCACTGAAGACAGCCAGCGCAACTCGGCTCGGAGCGGTTCGAGCACCTTCCGCCATGCCGGGTCGTCGGGCATCCCGAGGGCCACACGAAGCCTGCGCAAACCGACGCGCATCTGATGCAGGAATTCAGGATCGCTGCCGGACAGAAATCCCGCTTCGTTCGCCTGGATCTGCGCCAGCGACGCCGTGGCGATCTTGCGCAGCGCCGCGAGCGCTGGCGCCGTCCGCTCGATTACGATCGAACCCGCTTTTTGCGGCCGGCTCAACTCGCCGTCGAAAAGCGCATAGCCGCGCTCGGCCTTGCTCAAGTGGCCCAGCCTGAATGAGATCTTGCCCTCGAGCTCATGGCTAAGCTCGAACAGCCTTAGCGGATCGCCGGTCACCAACTCGATTTCGATTTCGGAGATCGGCTCGCGCTTTGGTCCTGCGCGAATCGTTCCGCTGTCGGCACACAACTCGGTCGTGGTTCCATCGTCGAACTGAAGCGGCTGAACGACGCGCAAAAAACGCGTTGTAAACACCGGCCGCAGCGCGCGGGCGATGCGCTGCTTGGCGAACAGCTGCGCATACCGGGTCGACGCGAGCACGCCCAGGTCGAGCCGGCGAGAGGGCACCTGCCATTCGAATTCATCGCGCTGATGCAGCCCCGCCGAGGCGATGCCGCCGCCTTTGAGGGTCTGCACCCACCGTGCACCATCCTGCCGCAGGCGCAGCGCGATACGGTGCGCGCGCAGGTCACCCTCAGGGGTGTCGTAATAGACGCTCACCAGCCGCTTTTCCGCCGGCGCGCCGCGGGCGCGGCGTTTCACCGCATCGAGTTCGAAAATCGCGCCGAGTTCGCGCCCCGGAACAAGCAGTTTAAGCTCGATTTCCGTCATCGCCTGCCCGTCTCGAACACGCCGGGCACCTTGGCCACCAGTGCGAGCGTCTGCTTCAGCCGCTCGAGTCCGTCGACCTCGACGGTGAAGAACATGGTCGCGGTTCCCTGCTTGCTCTGCGTATTGGCCGCAGTCACGTTGATATGCTCGCGTGAGAACACCTCCGAGATGTCGTGCAGCAGACCCGTGCGATCGGATGCCCGCACCACCACGTCGACCGCGAACATCTGGCCGGCGCGCACGCCCCAGTCGGCCGCTATTTCGCGCTCCGGATGGCGCTCGAGCAGCAATGCCGCGTCGGTGCAGCCCCGGCGATGGATGGACACGCCACGGCCGCGGGTGACAAAACCGACGATTGCATCCGGCGGCGCCGGCTTGCAACACTTGGCGAGTTGGGTCAGCAGGCGGTCAACGCCGACAATCAAAATCCCGCTTGCGCCGCGCTCGGCCTTCGCTTTGTGCGTGGTTACTTCCTCCACCTGCGCCGGCACAGGCACCTCGTCGCGCAGCAGCGTCTGAATCTGGCGCGGCCCGATTTCCTCGCGTCCGACCGCGGCAAAAAATTCCTCCGTGCTCTCGAAACCGCACTGCCGCGCCAGTTCTTCGAGGTTTGCGCTCGTTCGTCCTTCGCGCTGCAGCTCGCGCTCGACGATGGCTCGCCCGCCGGCAATCGTGTGCGCAAGATCCAGGTTGTTGAACCATTGCCGCACCTTATTGCGCGCGCGCGAGCTCTTCAGGTAGCCCAGTGCCGGGTTGAGCCAGTCGCGGCTGGGGCCGCCGGTCTTGGCGGCTATGATTTCCACTCGCTGGCCGTTTTCGAGCTGCGTATCGACCGGCACCATTACGCCGTTCACTTTGGCGCCGCGACAGCGGTGTCCCAGATCGGTGTGCAGGGCGTAGGCGAAGTCGATGGGCGTCGACCCCTGCGGCAGGTCGATTACCCGGCCCTGCGGCGTGAGCACGTACACAGTATCGTCCAGCGCGGCATGCTTGGACTGCTCGACCCAGTCGCTCGAATCGACCACATCGTCGCGCCAGGCAAGCACTTGGCGCAGGAATGCGATCTTCGTGTCGAACGGGTCGGCCTTGCCCTCTCTCGCGCGCGCTGCGCCGCCTTCCTTGTAGCGCCAGTGCGCTGCGACGCCCAGCTCGGCATGGCGGTGCATCTCCTGCGTGCGGATCTGCACCTCGAGCGCACGGCCGTCGGGGCCGATCACGGCCGTATGCAGCGAGCGATAGAAGTTTCCCTTGGGACGGGAGATGTAATCGTCGAATTCTTTCGGGATCGGCTGCCACAGGTTGTGTACGATGCCGAGGGCGGTATAACAATCCTGGATTTCATCGACCAGCACGCGCACACCGCGAACGTCGTAGACCTCGGAGAACTCCAGCGACTTGCCGCGCATCTTGTTCCAGATGCTGTAGATGTGCTTGGGCCTGCCGCTGATCGCCGCGCGGATGCCCGCTCGCGACAGCTCACGGCCCAGCAAGTCGATCGCTTCATCGACAAATCGCTCGCGCTCGCCGCGGCGCTCGTCGAGCATTTTTGCGATGTTGCTGTAGGTCTCGGGATCGAGGAAGCGGAACGACAGATCCTCCAATTCCCACTTGAGCTGCCATACGCCAAGCCGATTCGCCAGCGGCGCGTAGATGTCCAGCGTCTCCTGTGCGATCAGGCGGCGCTGAGCGTCGTCGGCGCGGGTGAGAAAGCGCAGGGTTTGGGTGCGGCTCGCCAGCCGCAGTAGCACAACGCGGATGTCCTCCACCATCGCCAGCAGCATCTTGCGCAGGACTTCGACCTGCGACTGCCGCTCTGCGCTCTTGCCGCCCGCGGTAAGACCATGCGTAACCACGCGCATTTGATTAAGGCGCGCAATACCGGCGACCAGTCGCGCCACTGTTTCGCCGAATTCGGTTTCGAGCCGGTCCGTCCCCTTCTCCAGGTAGGAAGGCGCGGCGAACAGCAGCCCGGCGGCGCGCGCTGAAACATCCAGACGCAAGCCGCTAGCGCATTCGGCGAGCCCGAGCGCGTGATCGAGCGCGCGCTCTCCGGTGCCAAGCAGGTGATCCTGGTAAATTTGCTCCGCAAACTCGAGCGCGCGCGCCAAGATCTGGCGCTCCTCGCCGGAAAGCCCGGCCGCAATGGTTTCGATTCGGGCGGGCGCCGGCGCGCCGCTGGAATTGGCGATGGCTTTGGCGGATACCATGTGCAGGCGAGGCGATTCCGGTGCGACGAACTTGCACTCTCGGCAGGCTAACCCTGCCGCCTACAATGACATTATGGCACGGCGGGACTAGGATTCAGGATCTAGGGGCAGGGAACCAGGAATCAGGGTGCAGGACTTAGTTACTTACAAGTTTACTATTGACGGATTTGGGGAAGATTTAGCTTCTAAATTCGTCTCCCCTTTTCGCGCAATTGCAAGCAATTGCGCGAAAAGGGGAGATTGATATACGGCATTAACAAGAGGTGGAATGGGAATTTTCGGAAACTGGTCCCGCAGGCGCACGCTGAAGAAAGCGCGTCTGGAGGAGTCGCTATGGCAGCAGGTGCTGCGCGGCCTTCCATTCTTGCGCGGTCTGACCGACGACGAACTCGCGCGCCTGCGCGAGTTGACGCTTCTGTTCCTGGCGCAAAAAGAGATGTATGGCGCACACGGCTTCTTGCTCACCGACGAAATTCGGCTGTCGATCGCCATCCAGGCTTGCTTGCCGGTCCTGAACCTCGGCCTGGAACCGTACGCAGGCTGGGTGGGAATCGTCGTTTATCCCGGCGAATTCCGCGTCCAGGGCGAGGAGATGGACGAGCACGGCATCGTCCATAGCTACAGCGACGAACTCTCCGGGGAAGCCTGGCCCGGGGGTCCGGTGATCCTGTCCTGGCAGGATGCCCGCATGTCCGAAACGGGCTACAACGTTGTCATCCACGAATTCGCGCACAAGATCCACATGCACTTGGGCAATGAAGAGGCCTTTCCTCCGCCGAGGGCGGGCATGGACAGCGCGCGCTGGGAGCTGGAATGGGAGAGCGCCTACAAGCGCTTCTGCGCGGAAGTCGACGCTGACGAGCCGACGATCATCGACCCGTACGCCTCGGAACATCCGGCCGAATTCTTCGCGGTGATGAGCGAAGAGTTCTTTACCGACTCGGGAGTACTCTCGCGCGAATATCCGGAGTTGTATCGGGAACTGGCGCAGTTCTACCGGCAGGACCCGGCGGGGATCCTGGCGTCCGATATCTGATCAGGAGCCCGCCAGAAGGAACTCCCGCACCAGCGCGATCTGAGCGGAGTGCAGGAATGTGGGCGCGTGGCCTACCCCGGCGATCTCGACGATCTTTGCGCGCGGGCCGCGCACGGCCATCTGTGCCGCGGTCTCGCGGGTGAGCAAGTCCGAGTGCTCGCCTCGCAGCACCAGCGTCGGACAACGAATCGCCTCCCACTGGCTCCACAGCTCTATGTCCTTGTACGGCTGCTCGGCGGTGAAGGGCACGGCGATGGCCGGATCGTATTTCATGCGCCAAGCCCCGTCGGCGCCGCGCCGCACGACGTGCTCGGTGAGAAATCGCCACTGCGCTTCGCTGTGCGGACCGAAGGTGGCGCCCACGGCGCACACATACTGCTGGGCGGCTTCGATACTGGGAAACGGCGGCGCATTGCCGACATAAGTTCCGATGCGCTCGAGCGCAGCCGCGGTGAGCACGGGGCCGATGTCGTTCACGACCAGGCGCTCGATCGGAGTCTGCGCAAGCGAGGCAAGGGCCATGCCGATCAGTCCGCCCATCGACGTGCCCACCCAGTGTACGGACTCGACGTCGAGCCGCGCGATCAGCGCCACCATGTCGCCCACATACGTGCCGAGACCGTATTCCATCGGATCGCGCAGCCAGTCGGAGTCGCCGCGACCGACAACATCCGGGCAGACGACCCGGTAGCGCGAACTCAGATCCTGCGCGAGAAAGTCGAAATCGCGCGAACAGCGCGTAAGGCCATGCACGCAGATGAGCACGTTCGGGTTGTTCGGCTCGCCCCATTCGAGGTAGGCCATGCGATGCAGGCCGCTCGGGGTTGCGCACTGCACCTTTCTTCGGCGAAAAGGCTCGCTCATCATGTTTCGCTCCACCTAAGCCGGACGAGCCGGAACCAAAGAGGCTGGTTTTGCCTTTTACAATCTCGTGTTTTCGTGCAGTTGCGAAGTTGCAACTGCACGAAAACTCGAGACCTATACAACGCCAAATTCTTCGCCGAAAGAGTCAATGGCTACGGCAAGTGAACTAATGCGCTATTTCCCGGCCGCGCAGTATATCTCGCTCAGATATTGCGCCAGTAGCGCCGCTCGCGGCTGCGATATTCGATCGCCGACCAGCCCTCGGCGTCGATTCTGATTTCGATCGCGCCGCCCAGGTCGGTGCGCAGCACGCGCGCACCGCTCTCGGCGTAGCGCGCGAGTATATCGGCTCGCGGGTGATTGAATCGATTGCGGTAGCCCGCGGCGAACAAGGCCAGCTCCGGCGCGACCGCGGCCACAAAGGCCGGCGATGACGAGGAACTGCTGCCGTGATGCGGGACGACGAGAACCGTGGAACGAACCGCGGGGCCGTTGGCGTCCAATAGCTGCGCCTCTGCCTTGGTTTCTATATCGCCGGCGAGCAATACCGCACCGCCGCGGCCGGATGCCTTGAGCACGCAACTCAGGTTGTTCGCCTTTTGATCGGGATCGGCAAGCGTTGCCGCAACCGGGTGCAGGAATTCAAAGCGGACTCCGTCCCATTCCCACGCCTTTCCCCCGATGCAGGGCAATCGATAGGTGGGGCCCTGGGTGATCGGATCCGACGCCGGCAGCGACGACCAGAGACGCCCCGTGGGCATGGCGCGCAGCACCGAAAGCGCGCCTCCGGAATGATCGGTATCGTCGTGCGAGACGACCAGCGCGTCGAGCTCGCGTATGCCGGCGCTCCGCAGCGCCGGCACGACGATGCGGCTGCCGCTGTCGGCCTCCGGACTCCAGCTGGGCCCGGCATCGTAGAGCAGCGCGTGGCTGCGCGTGCGCACCAGCACCGCGAGGCCCTGGCCGACGTCGTAGACCGTCACCCACAGCGCGCCTGCCTCAGGCGCCGAAGGAGCAACGGCAAGCATCGGCGAGAGCAGCAGCAATCCCAGGGGGCGAGCCGGAAAACCACGCGGCAGAAGCAGCCACGCGACGCCGATCAACGCAAGCGGCAGCGTCCAGGCGGCCGGCGCATGCTGGCGCCACACCGAGGCGTCGAGGGCAGCAAGCCAGCGCAGCAAGAACATCAGCATCTCCAGCAACCAGTGCGCCAAGCCAAGCGGCCACTGCGCCAGGGGGAGCGGCAGCGCGGCCCCTGCAAGCGCGAGCGGCGTCACCACCAGACTGACCAGCGGAATGGCCACGGCATTGGCAAGCGGCGACGAGAGCGACACTTGCTGAAACATGGCAAGGAGGGCTGGCGCGAGAGCGATGGTCACCGCCCACTGCAGGGCGCCCCATTTCAAAAGCCAATGCGAAGGCCGCGGCCGTCCGGTCGCGGCACTGAAAATCACCGCCACGGCGCCAAAGGATAGCCAGAACCCGGGCGACAACACCGCCCAAGGGTCCAGCAGCACCACCAACGCGAGCGCCAGGGCGAGAACACGCGAAGGCGTAGTCACCCGATCCAAGTACATGGCCAGTGCGACCACGCCGATCATGTACAGCGTGCGCTGCGCCGGCACGGCAAAGCCCGCGATCAGGCAGTAGGCAAAGGCCGCGGCAAACCCTGCCAGCGCGCCCGCTTTCTGAGCCGGCAGCCGCAATGCGAGGCGCTCGGAGCGCCGCCAGCCGAAGATCGCGAGTCCCGCTGCCAGCCCCGAGACCATAGTCACATGCAGGCCGGAGATGCTCATCAGATGATTGACCCCGGTGCGGGTGAAAACATCCCAATCGCCGGGTTCGATCGAGCGCTGATCGCCGATGGCAAGCGCCGTCAGCACGCCGGCATAGCGATGCTCTGGCAATGCGTCCCAGAAGCGCTCGCGCGCCGCCTCGCGCAATCGTTCGATCGCGTACGATGGCTGTGGGACCATGGCATCGAGCCGTTCGGCGATTCCTCGCGGCCGTACGCTGCCGGTGGCGCGAATGCCCCGCTCTAGCAGCGAAGCCTCGTAGTCGAACCCATGGGGGTTGGCATTGCCGTGCGGGCGCTTGAGGCGAACCGAAAGCCGCCAGCGTTCGCCGGCGCGCAACGGCATGACCTCCTGATACTCCTCGCGCGAGAGCCCGTTGTACCACGAGAGCAGTACCCGGCGCGGGATCGACGCCTCGGCCGGATCGGCGTCTTCGACATCGAACTCGAAGCGCACGCCGAGATCGAAAGGCTGCGGCAGACTCGCGACAATGCCTTTCAGGACGATATCCTGCCCTTCCCATCGCGCGTCGAGGCTATCGGCCATCCTGATATGCGCGAAGATCGCGGCGTGTGTCAGACCCAGCGCGCCAAATGCAAACATCAGCAGTCCGATACGCAGGGGCTTTCCAGGCAGCCATCGCGCCGCGATCAGGGCGGTGATCGCTACCGCCACTGCGACCATAAGCCCCCTCATGCCAGGGAGCGACTCCTGCCGCTGCAGCAGCCATACGCCCAGCGCGAAGGCGATGATGGCTATCCGCACGGCGA
Organism: Betaproteobacteria bacterium; assembly: GCA_016210745.1. GTDB lineage: Bacteria > Pseudomonadota > Gammaproteobacteria > Burkholderiales > SG8-39 > JACQTO01. The sequence goes on along the minus strand of JACQTO010000097.1, from coordinate 36,195 downwards.
TCGCGGGCGATTCGTTCTCATGCCGAATGTAACGTCCCACACGCGAATTCGGCTACAGCGACGCAGCCGCCCGTGCGGCGCAGCGCGGACAGGCACAAGCCGTCCTGCCCATCCAGATCGGAGTGAGCGCGACCCCGCTACAATAGGTGAAAGGATCAGGACAAGATTACAAGTCAATTACTGCGATTCGGACGCATGCCCCGGAAGTATTTGAGGAAGTATCTGCCAAGCCATGATTCGATCCGGCAGCACCGGCACGTGGCTCGGTTCGGGACGCTCCTGCACCATCCCAATCTGTGGCACCTGAACCGTGATTCGGTTGCCGGCGGCCTCGCCATCGGATTGTTCTCGGGCCTGGTGCCCGGCCCGTTCCAGATGTTGGTCGCAGCGATCCTCGCCATTCCTCTGCGCGTCAACCTGCCGGTGGCGCTGTTCACCACGCTCTATACCAACCCGTTCACGATCGGACCGCTGTATGTGCTCGCCTACGAATACGGCAAGCTGCTCACCGGCGGGGATGGCCAGATAGCACCCACGCCCGAATTCGATTGGTCGCGCTTCGGCGAATCACTGGAGGCGTTGACGCTCTGGATGATGTCCCTCGGCAGGCCGCTCGCGGTGGGTCTTGCCGCGCTCGCCCTGACCCTTGCCGCGCTGGGTTGGGTGAGCGTACAGTCGGGCTGGCGCGCCTACATCATCTTAAGCTGGCGCCGGCGCAAGAGGAGGCGAGCCAAGCGATGATTCGACATCGGCAAGTGCCGTAGCGGCGCGTACCGCGAAACATTCTCCGAGGCTATGCCGCCTTAGGGATCCTCTGAAGACGTCACTCCCGCGCAAGCGGGAATCCAGGAAGTGCTTGGTTCGACTCGCCCCCGCCTCCGCGGGGGTGACACAATTAGGTCTTGCAGAGCTTCCTTAGGTCACTGCAATCTGATTTCGCCGTCGAATTTCTCGTTCAGTTTCAGGTCAGCGATTTCCAGCGTTATCCTTACCGGAAAGGACTCGGTGCCGGCGATGCGCCTGTCGGCAATGGCCTTTGCCACGGCCTGCTCGATTTCATGCTGCGATTTGACGCCGACCATCTTGAGAAATTTGCGAATGCTCAAGTTGAAGGTTTCTTCGTTCATTTCGATCTCCGTTATTTCTCGCGCCCGGGTATCAGGCGATGTCCTCATGAATGCAAAGGTAGTTGCCCTCGGTATCCTTGAACCAGGCCGCTTTCTCCGCACCCAGAACGCAAACGTGGTTTACGGTTTTCAGTCCGGGGAAATCGTAATCTTCGAAGACCACGCCGTTTGTCTTCAGCGCCTTGACAGCCGCCCCGATGTCTTTGACCTGGAAACTGACCGCCGTGTGCTCGGCTTTGGTTCCGCCCTCCTTGGGAAACAGGGCGATGACCGCGCCGCCTCCACCTGCGTAGACGAATTTTCCATCGGGCTTGAGCCCGACAGGCCTCAGGCCCAGCTTGTTCTCGTAGAAATCACGAGCCCGCTTCAGGTCGATAACCGGCAAGAGCGTTGTTACGGGGGCATTCGCTAACATGAGTTCCTCCTTCCTGGGTGACTGACGAACGCGGCATCGGATCCCGCCGGGATTACCCGCTTCACCCCTCCAAATTCGAGCGCAGGAAGTTTGATGACCGGCAAGTCCCGTTCTTGTGCACAGCGCCAGTTAGACCTGCGCGATAGGGCGTTGGTTGCGCCCCAAGCCACCCTACCGAGTTTCGCGTAAACGGGTGACGGCCCATTTACGCCTCGAGCATTCCTTCTTCCCCCGGGAGAAGGACCCGAGGATGGGCCTCTGAGCGTCACACGTTAATACGACGCTCATTAAATCGGCTCGACACGTACCCCCTCGGGCGGTGGCTCCTCGGGCGGCTCCATCGCCGTTTCCGTCGCCACCACATCGGGGGCAAGAAACCCGCCCGACTGATGCCGCCACAATCGCTCGTAGTGCCCGCCAAGGCGCAGCAACTCGTCGTGCGAGCCCTGCTCGACGATGCGGCCTTCGTCCAGCACGATCAGGCGATCCATGCGCGCAATGGTGGACAAACGGTGCGCGATCGCGATTACGGTCTTGCCTTCCATCAGGCCGAGCAGTTGTTCCTGGATGGCAAGCTCCACTTCGCTGTCCAGGGCCGAGGTGGCTTCGTCGAGCACCAGGATCGGCGCATCTTTGAGGACCACGCGCGCAATCGCCACCCGCTGGCGCTGCCCGCCGGAGAGTTTGACCCCGCGCTCGCCCACGTGCGCTCGATAGCCCGTGCGGCCCTTCCAGTCCTGCAGGCCGACGACGAACTCGTGCGCATGCGCCTTGCGCGCTGCCGCGCGCACCTGTTCGTCGCTCGCACCGGGGCGGCCGTAGCGGATGTTGGCTGCGATCGACCGGTGCAGGAGCGAGGTGTCCTGCGTGACCATCCCGATCGCCGCGCGCAGGCTTTCCTGCGTCACGCCGCCGATATCCTGCCCGTCGATGCGGATACTGCCGCGCTCAAGGTCGTAGAAGCGCAGCAGCAGATTCACCAGGGTCGACTTGCCGGCGCCCGAACGACCCACCAGCCCCACACGCTCGCCGGGCCGGATGGTGAAACTCAGGTGGTCCAGGACGGGATTCCCGTCGGGCCTGCCGTAGGTGAAGCACACATCCTCGAAGCGAATTTCTCCGCGCGATACCTCCAGCTTGCGCGCGCCGGGCCGATCGATCCCGCTGTGCGGGACAGCGATGGTCTGCATGCCTTCCTGCACTACGCCGATGTTCTCGAAGATACCGGTCACCTCCCAGCTCACCCAGCCGGCCACGTTGGCGATCTGCCAGGAAAGCGGCAAGGCCGTGGCCACCACGCCCGCCCCCACGGCGCCCTGCGCCCAGAGCCAGATGCCCACTATCGCGGTGCCGGTAAGCAGCGCCGCATTCATCGCCGACAACCAGAACATGAATTGCGAGATCAGTTGCATGTGCGCGCCGATCGCGGCCTGGTGCTCGTCGATCACTTCGCGCACATAGGCGTCTTCATCGGAGAGCCGCGCGAACAGTTTGACGGTGAGAATGTTGGTGTAGCTGTCGACTATGCGCGCCATCACGAGCGAACGCACTTCCGAGCTCGCCTTCGCCAAGTCGCGCATGCGCGGCACGAAGTGACGCAGGAACACCACGTAGCCGAGGAACCACACCAGCGTCGGCAGGCCCAGTCGCCAGTCCGCGGCAGCCATCAGCGCCAGGGCGCTCACGCCATAGACCACGATATACCAGACCGCGCGAATGGCCGACATCACGCTCTCGCGCAGGGCGTTGGCGGTTTGCATCACGCGGTTGGCGATGCGTCCGGCAAAGTCGTTCTGGAAGAACGTCAGGTCCTGCCGGATGACGTGCCAATGGCTCTGCCAGCGAATGAGACTGGTGGCGCCGGGAATCAAGACGTTCTGGCGGATGGCGATGTCGGCGAATGTCGCCAAGGGGCGCACGACGAGTATCAGCACCACCATTGCAAGCAACATCGTCGACTGTTGCGCCAGGGCCGCATGGCGGTCGGCGGATTCCATCAGCGAAACCAGCTTGCCGATGAAGACCGGGATCACCGTGTCTATCAACGCCACTCCCAAGCTGGTTACGAACATGAGGGCGTACCAGCCCTTGCTCTGGCGCACGAAGTGCCAGTAGAAGGCGATCAGGCCGGGCGGCGGCGTCCCCGGGCCCGTGCTGGCTGTGGCGCGAATGCGCGATTGCAGATACTTGAACATGCGCTCGACCCGAAGCTCACCGGCCCGTTACGGCGCCCGCCGGTAGATGGCTCGCTACACCAGACCCATCGGGCACGCCCTCGCCGATGGAATTGCCCGCCATGACCGCCATGCGCCGGGATCGAATCGGAATCCTCATGGTCGATACTCTACCTCGTGGGCTCAGCACAATTCTGCCTTTTTCAGGGGATCTGCGCGCAACCCCGAGGCAGGATTCCCGGTGTTAGAATCGCGCCCCGCCCCAATTTCTTCGCTCCCGCCCATGAACGAGCCAAACACGTCAACCCGACTGCGCCCGATTCCCGCATTGATCTTCGCCAGCCGCTGGCTGCAGCTGCCGCTCTACCTCGGCCTGATCGTGGCGCAATGCGTGTACGTCTTTCAGTTCTGGCAGGAGCTGGTGCATCTTCTCGACATCGTCTGGAAGGTAGGTCGGATCAACGAGACCGAGATCATGCTCGTCGTCCTCGGCCTGATCGACGTAGTGATGATAGCCAATCTTCTCATCATGGTGATCGTGGGCGGATATGAGACTTTCGTTTCGCGCTTGTATCTGGAAGGCCATCCCGACCAGCCCGAGTGGCTCTCGCACGTGAACGCCTCGGTGCTCAAGGTCAAGCTCGCCACCGCGATCATCGGCATTTCCTCGATTCATTTGCTCAAGACCTTCATCAACGCCGAGCACCTGTCGCAGCACGTGATCATGTGGCAAGTGCTGATTCACCTGACTTTTCTGGTCTCGGCGCTGGCCATTTCCGCCACCGACCGCTTGATATTGCAGCCGGAAAAGCTGAAAGCGAGGCACGATTAGCGGGAGGCGGAAGCAGGCCCCGCGCCCTAATCAAGAAATGGACTTGATTCTTGCCTATGGCCACCGGTATCGATTTGTCGCGACTGCACCTCGGACTCAAAGGCACGACCGAAATGCTGGTCGGCGAAGAACACACGGCGCCGCGCGTGGGCAGCGGCCGCATTCACGTACTCGCCACGCCGGTGATGCTGAACCTGATCGAGGCGGCAGCGCTCGCTTGCGCCGAGCACCTGCTTCCGCCTGGTCATCAAAGTCTCGGCACGCACCTCGACGTGCGCCACATCGCCGCCACGCCGGTCGGCATGAAGGTGTACGCGAGCGCCGAGCTGGTGAAGATCGATGGACGCACCCTCAGCTTCCGCGTCGAGGCGCGCGATGAAGCCGAGCTGATCGGCGACGGCGTGCACGAGCGCGTGGTCGTCAACGTGGAGCGCTTCGACGTGCGCGTGCAGCGCAAAGTCCCTCCGCGTTAGAGGACGTCCATGCCGTCAAGGCAACCGAGTCCGTCCGACGTGTGGCCTTCACCGGATATGCAGCACGAAACGCTCAACGCTCGCGATGCAATATGCCGTCCTCCAATCTCAGCACGCGATGCGCCTGCGCCGCTAGCGCGGGCTCATGGGTGACGATGACGAAGCTCGTGCCGCGGCTGCGGTTGAGTTCCAGCATCAGCTCGAACACGCCCCCGGCGGTGTGGCGGTCGAGGTTGCCGGTGGGCTCGTCGGCGAACACGCAGGCGGGCCCGGTCACCAGCGCGCGGGCAAGGGCAGCACGCTGGCGCTCGCCGCCGGAGAGTTCGCCCGGCGTGTGCTCCAGACGCGCAGCGAGGCCCACCTCGGCGAGGATCGCCTCGGCGGCAGCGCGTGCTTGTGCAGGCGCGCTGCGCCGGATGCGCAGCGGCATGGCGACGTTCTCGATTGCGGTGAATTCCATCAGCAGGTGGTGGAACTGATAGACAAAGCCAAGCGACTCGTTGCGCAAGCGGCTGCGCTCGGCCTCGGGAATTCCGTGCATAGAGCGGCCCAAAACGCTCACCTCGCCCGCCGTGGGACTGTCCAGACCGCCCAGCAAATGCAGCAGCGTGCTTTTCCCGGACCCGGAAGCGCCGACGATGGCGATCAGTTCGCCAGCCGCGACTTCGAGTTCGACGCCGGCGAGCACCTGAACCGCGACCTTGCCCTGGTAGTAGGTTTTTTCCAGCCCCCGGCAGGAGATGACGATATCTGACATCAGGTCTTTTTATTCATATCTGAGCGCCTCGGCTGGCAATACCTGCGAGGCGCGCCAGCTCGGATAGAGCGTCGCGGCAAGCGAGAGCACCAGGGACATCGCGGCGATGGCCAGGACGTCGCTCCGCTGCAGGTCGGAGGGCAGTTCGCTGATGTAATACACGTCCTTCGACAGGAACTGCACCTGCAGCAGCCGCTCCATGAACGGCACTACGACGTCGATGTTGACCGCGAGCGCAACGCCCCCGGCGACGCCTATCAAAGTGCCGATCACGCCGATCAGCACGCCCTGGATGATGAAAATCTTCATGATCGAGCCGGGGGTGGCCCCGAGGGTTCTCAGGATGGCGATGTCGGGCATCTTGTCGGTGACCATCATCACCAGCGTCGAGACGATGTTGAACGCGGCGACTGCAACGATCAGCGTCAGGATGATGAACATCACGTTCTTCTCGATCTGCACCGCGCGAAAGAAATTCGCGTGGCTGCGAGTCCAGTCGGAGATGAAAAAATCGCCCTTCAGTTGCGTCACCAAGTCGCGTGCCACCTCGCGCGAGGCGAAGAGATCCGCAAGCTTGAGCCGCACGCCGGACACGTTCGCGTCCATCTGGTATACGCGCTGTGCGTCCTCCAGATGCACCAGCGCCAGGCCCGAGTCGTACTCGAACATGCCGACTTCGAAAATGCCGATGACGATAAACTGCTTCACGCGCGGCAGCACGCCGGCGGGGGTAACCAGGCCCTGGGGCGCGATCAGGGTGACGCGCTCGCCCATCGTCACCGCAAGCGCACGCGCCAATTCCGCGCCGAGGACAATGCCGAACTCGCCCGCCTTCAACGCATCGAGCCGCCCGGCAACCATGTGATTGCCGAGCTCGGCGACCTTCTGCTCGAGCTCGGGCAAGATTCCGCGCACCAGCGTTCCGCGCACCACCGAGGAAAAGGAGAGCATCGCCTGGGCATTGACGTAAGGCGCAGCCGCTTGAACCTGCGGATGCGCAGCCGCCATTTCGGAGACCGTCTTCCAGTCGGCGAGCCTATCGCCTGCGCCGCTGATCTGGACATGGGAGGCCACGCCGAGAATGCGCGAGCGCAGTTCCTTCTGGAAGCCGTTCATCACCGAGAGCACCACGATCAGCGCCGCGACGCCAAGGGCGATGCCCAGCATCGAGGTGAGCGAAATGAAGGAAATGAAGTGGTTGCGGCGCTTGGCGCGGGTGTAGCGCAGGCCGATCATGAGTTCGTATTGCACGGGCGAAGTTTGCCACAGACATGGACGGAAGGGTGCCGCCGCCGTGCTAGACTCGATAAGCAATGCACTGCCACGTTCTTGTTCCCGACGCATTCTGGCCGCTCCAGGAGACGACCGACGCCATGAGCGGTCTCGCACTCGAGGCCCTGGAGACGCTGATCGCAAGGGGAAGGCGAGAGAGCTCCCCGGCCCTGGCCGCGGAGCGCTGGTTGCTCGAAAGCTTTGGCGTGGAGCGCCAGAGCGACTGGCCCGCCTCCCCTTACTGCCTGCTCGCGGATGGCCGCGCCTCGGGCATCGTGCCCGGCGAGGACTTCTGGATGTGCGCCGATCCCGTGCATCTGCGCCTGGAGGGCAGCGAGCTGCTGCTCGTCGATGGAAACGCGTGTGCCGTGAAGATCGAAGAAGCCGAGATAGTTGCGCGGGATGTCAACAGGCATTTCGCCGGCAGCTTCACGCTCATGCCGCAACATCCCGAGCGCTGGTACTTGCGATTGCCTTCTGCCCCCGACATGGAAACCGAGCCGCTCGCGTCGGTATCGGGCCGCTCGATCACGGCGCATCTTCCCCGCGGTCCCGATGCCATTCGCTGGCAGGGAGTCGCAAACGAGTTGCAGATGCTGCTTCACGAGCACCCGGTAAACACCGCAAGAGAAGCGCGCGGCGAACTGGCGATAAACAGCCTCTGGCTCTGGGGCGCGGGACGCGCGGCGCAGCCGCAATCGAAGCCCTACCGGCTGGTGCTGGCGAACGATCCGCTTGCCTGCGGGCTGGCGCAGGCCTCGGGCGCCCAAGCGGCGCCGCTGCCGGAAAATGCAAGCGCGTGGCTCGACCGCGAGAGCGAATCGGGCATCGTGTTGCTGGTGCTCGACTCGCTTCGCGAGCCGAGTCGCCGCGCCGATGCGCCGGCGTGGCGCGATCGGTTCATCGGCATCGATCGCGACTGGTTCGCACCGCTTGCGCGAGCGCTGCGGCAGCACAGGATCGGGATGGTCACCCTGCACCTGCTCGGACCCCAACGCACGCTTCATGTCGAGACCGCAGACACCGATATGCGCCGGTTCTGGCGCCGGGGGAAACCCCTTGCTACCTGGGCAGCTGGAAAGGAGGATTGAGGATTGGAGGGAGCGCCGAGTAATATTGACTGCCGTTTCCTGAAACCCAAGTCCTAGGCCCTAAGCCGGACGAGCCGGAACCAAGGAAGCTGGTCTTGCCGTTTATCAATCTCCCCTTTTCGTGCAGTTGACTGCAACTGCACGAAAAGGGGGGGACGAATTTAGAAACCGAATCTTCGCCAAAATTTGTCAACAGTACACCCGTAAGAGACTGAATCCTGGCATTCCATACGTAAATATGAGCTCGCCGCGCATCATCGACCGCAAGGTTTCGCTCAGAACACACGACCAGCTCGTGCGCGAAGGCGTACATCCGGTGCTGGCGAGGATATTCGCTGCGCGCGGCGTCCGCGCGCGCAGCGAATTGGATGACGCGCTCGCCGCCCTTGCACCGCCGGAGGCCCTGCTCGGTGCGGACCGCGCCGCGCTGCTTCTGGCCGACGCCATTGCGGCGAAAAAGCGCCTGCTGATCGTCGCCGACTACGACTGCGACGGCGCAACCGCCTGCGCCCTGGGCTTGCGCGCGCTCAAGGGGTTCGGCGCCGAAGCCGGCTTCATCGTCCCCGACCGTTTTCGCTTCGGTTACGGGCTGACGCCGGAAATCGTCGCTCAGGCGGCACTGCGGCGGCCCGACATCATCATCACCGTGGACAACGGCATCGCCAGCATCGAAGGCGTCGATGCGGCGAAGCGCCTCGGCATCGGGGTCGTGATCACCGATCATCACCTGCCCGGAGCCGAGTTGCCGCGCGCCGCGGCCATTGTCAACCCGAATCAGCGCGGCTGCGGTTTCCCGAGCAAGAACCTCGCCGGCGTTGGCGTCATGTTCTATGTGATGCTGGCACTGCGCGCCGAGTTGCGGCGGCGCGGCGCTTTCGATAAGCGCATCGAGCCGAATCTGGCTGACCTGCTCGATCTGGTTGCATTGGGCACCGTTGCCGACGTGGTGCGGCTCGATCAGAACAACCGTGTGCTGGTGGCGCAAGGCTTGAAGCGCATTCGCGGCGGCCGCGTGCAGCCGGGCGTGCGCGCCCTGTTGGCCGTGGCCGGCCGCGATCCCGCACGCGCGACCAGCTTCGACCTCGGCTTCATGGCGGGCCCGAGGCTGAACGCCGCCGGCAGGCTCGAGGACATGAGCGTCGGCATCGAGTGCCTGGTCAGCGACGATTACGGCAAGGCGCTGAATCTGGCACGCCGCCTCGACGACCTGAACAGGGAGCGGCGCTCCATCGAGGCGGACATGCAGGTGCAGGCAGATGCGCTGCTCGAAACCATCGATGTACGCGACAGTTGCACTATCGCCCTGTTCGACCCGGCCTGGCACCAAGGCGTGATCGGAATTCTCGCCGGCCGCCTCAAGGACCGCCATCATCGGCCGGTGGTCGCGTTCGCGCGCGGCGAGGGCGGCGAGCTGAAGGGCTCGGGACGCTCCATTGCGGGCGTGCATTTGCGCGACGCGCTGGATTTGGTCGCGAGGCGCGAACCCGGTCTGATCGCACGCTTCGGCGGGCACGCGGCAGCGGCCGGCTTGAGCCTGCGCGAGCGCGATTTCGAGCGCTTTTCGGCGCTGTTCGAGGAAGTCGTGCGCGGGCTGATCGAACCGGAGGAACTCGAGCACGTCGTCGAGACCGACGGCGCGCTCGAATCCGCGTACCTAAGCCTGGATATGGCGCGCCTGCTCGAGTCGCAGATCTGGGGCCAGGGGTTTGCGCAGCCGCTGTTCTGCGACGAGTTCGAGGTAGTCAATCAGCGCGTCGTCGGCGAGCGCCACCTGAAGTTGCGCCTGACGCGCGCCGGGCGCACCATCGAGGCGATGCGCTTCCAGTCGCGCGATTCGCTTCCGGCCAAGGTTCGCGCCGCCTACCGGTTGACGGTGAACGAGTTCAACGGCGCGCAGAGCCTGCAACTCGTCATCGAGTACTGGCAGGAGGCACCGTGACGTATTGGTGCGACGTTGCGCGGACTGCCGTCCGCGCGTATCGTCGATTGCGCACGGATGATGAAACCATCCATGCGCAATCGACGATCTCGTATAAAGCCTCGGCGCGCTCTTGTTGTTAACCGTAACCGGGTTTTCTGTACGGATGCTCTTTATCCGTACAGAAACCCGGTTGGCGCGCGCAGCGCGCAAAGCCGTTTGTCGGAGGAACCCATGGAAAGAAAACGCATCAGCTCGAGCAAGATCCGCGCGGTTGGCTATGACGCCAAATCGCAGCAGCTCGAGGTCGAATTCAACGACGGCAAGCTGCTCGTCTACAGCGGCGTTTCCCCCGAAGTGCATCGCGCGTTCATGGCCGCGCCATCGCCGGTCGCGTTCTTCGAGGACAAGATCGCCGACGACTACCCCAGCCGGCGCCGGTAGTCCACGCCCCCGGTCCTCGACCGGCTGTCCGAACCCGGGATGGAGGCGCGACCAAGTATAATGGTGCGCTCAAGTCACCCCGGAATTGCAATGGAACCAGAACGCATCAACCTCATCGCCGGTTCGCTCGCCGACCTCGCCGCGCGCGAGCGAGAACTGCGGAGGTATCTTTGACTTCGATGGGAAGCGCACGCGCCTGAACGAGGTCGCGCGCGAACTGGAAAACCCGAAGATCTGGGAAGACAGTCGGCGCGCGCAGGAGCTGGGGCGGGAAAAGAAACAGTTGGAAGGTGTCGTCGCCATGCTTACGGACGTGAGCGGCCGGCTGCGCGACGCTACCGAGCTGTTCGAGCTGGCGCGTACCGAGTCCGACGACGCCACGCTGGTCGCGATCGAGGGCGACACCGCAGGCGTGGAGCGAACTATCGCGGGCCTGGAATTCCGGCGCATGTTTTCCAATCCACTCGATCCGGCCAACTGCTTCATGGACATCCAGGCCGGTTCAGGCGGCACCGAGGCGCAGGACTGGGCGCGCATGCTGGAGCGCATGTACGTCCGTTATTGCGAACGCAAGGGCTACCAAGTGGAAGTCATGGAGGAGTCCGAGGGCGAGGTGGCCGGGATCAAGAGCGCCACGCTCAAGATTTCGGGCGACTATGCCTACGGCCATTTGCGCACGGAGAACGGAGTGCACCGGCTGGTGCGCAAGTCTCCGTTCGATTCGAATGCGCGCCGCCACACGTCGTTCGCCAGCATATTCGTGTACCCCGAAGTCGACGAAAGCATCCAGGTGGAAATCAATCCGGCCGACCTTCGCATCGACACCTACCGCGCTTCGGGCGCCGGCGGCCAGCACATCAACAAGACCGATTCGGCGGTGCGCATTACGCACCTGCCCACCAACATCGTGGTGCAGTGCCAGAGCGATCGATCGCAGCATCGGAATCGCGCGGTCGCGATGGATATGCTCAAAGCGCGCCTGTACGAGCTCGAATTGCGCAAGCGCCAGGAAGAACAGCAGAAGCTGGAGGATTCCAAGACCGACATCGGCTGGGGCCATCAGATCCGCTCTTACGTGCTCGACCAGTCGCGGATCAAAGACCTGCGGACCGGCGTGGAGATCGGCAATACTCAAGGCGTGCTCGACGGCGACCTCGACGATTTCATCAGCGCGAGCCTCAAGCAGGGCGTTTAGATGTTGAACAGAAGCACTTCAACAAATATTTGTCCTGCTATGAAATCGACGGTCAGGCAGCCGACCGCGACCTTGCGCGCTGCGCGCGCCAACCGGGTTTTCAGCACGGATAGAAAACATCCGTACTGAAAGCCCGGTTACGGATAACGGCTCGGACGGCCTGGCGTTTTCATATGAGATCGTCGATTGTGCGCGGATGGTTTTTTCATCCGCGCATAATCGGCGATCCGCGCGGACGGCCTTTTCGTCCGCGCAACATCGCAACACTGGAAGCCAAATTTCAAATATATTTGGCTAGGTCTCGATAACGGCAACGAACAAAATGGGGTCAGAGTAACATTTCCCAGGAGCATCAAGCCAGCTCGGATTGCTTTGATGAAATGTTACTCTGACCCCATTTTGTTCTGCCGGCTTAGGGAGTAATTTATGGCCGAGGACATCCCGCGTCAGGACGAAAATCAGATCATCGCCGAGCGTCGCGCCAAGCTCGGCGACCTCAGGCGCATCGGCAACCCCTTTCCCAACGATTTCGCGCGCGAGCATCTTGCCGGAACGCTGCACGGGGCCCATGGGCAGACCGACAGGGAGGAACTCGAGCGCAGCGCGGTGAGCGTTTCGGTCGCGGGCCGCTTGATGCTGAAGCGCGTGATGGGCAAGGCGAGCTTCGCCACCATCCAGGACATGAGCGGCCGCATCCAGCTCTTCATCGCGAGCGACAGCGCCGGTCCGGCAGTCCACCAGGCATTCAAGCATTTCGACGTTGGCGACATTCTGGGTGCGCGCGGCACCCTGTTCCGGACCAGGACCGGCGAACTCTCGGTGCGCGTGACCGAATTGCGCTTGCTCGCCAAGGCGCTGCGCCCGCTGCCGGAAAAATTCCACGGCCTCGCGGACCAGGAAAGCAAATACCGCCAGCGTTACGTGGACCTGATGATGAACGAGGACACGCGCCGGGTATTCCAGGTGCGCAGCCGGGTGATCCAGGAAATTCGCATGTTCATGGTGGACAGGGGGTTTCTCGAGGTCGAGACGCCGATGATGCATCCGATCCCGGGCGGGGCCGCGGCGCGTCCTTTCGTCACCCATCACAACGCGCTCGAGATGCAGCTCTACCTGCGCATCGCGCCGGAGCTCTATCTCAAGCGCCTGGTGGTAGGCGGCTTGGAGCGCGTGTTCGAGATCAACCGCAATTTCCGCAACGAAGGCATCTCCACGCGCCACAATCCGGAATTCACCATGATGGAGTTCTACGAGGCCTACCGCGACTACCGGTACCTCATGGATTTCACCGAGGAGCTGCTGCGCCGCATAGCCGAGCGGGTACTGGGCACGACCAAGGTCGAATACGGCGAACACGTGATCGACCTCGGACAATCGTTCGAACGGCTCAACGCCTGCGAGGCGATTCGCAAATACCATCCGGACATCGCAGAGGCCGATCTCGCCACGCGCGACGCAGTGATCAAGACACTGGAGCGGCGTCGAATCGACTGGTCGAAACACCGCAATGCGGGTCTTGGCGCGCTGCAGTTGCACCTATTCGAGGAAACCACCGAGCAGCACCTCGTGCAGCCGACTTTCATCGTCGACTACCCCGCCGAAGTGTCGCCGCTGGCGCGGCGCAACGACCGCGATCCCCAGGTCACGGACCGCTTCGAGCTCTACATCAGCGGCCGCGAGATAGCGAACGGTTTTTCCGAGCTCAACGACCCCGAGGACCAGGCCGCGCGCTTCCTGGAACAGGCCAAACAGAAGGAAGCCGGCGACGCCGAGGCCATGCACTATGACGCCGACTATATCCGAGCGCTCGAATACGGACTGCCGCCGACCGCCGGCGAGGGTATCGGCATCGACCGCCTGGTGATGCTGCTCACCGACAGCCCTTCCATTCGCGACGTATTGCTGTTTCCGCACCTGCGCCCGGAAACCTGATTGAGCGCGGCCCCCCGAGCGCACCCCGTACGCGGCATCCTGTTGATGATCGTTGCCGTCACGATCCTCGCGCTCCTCGACACGACGGCCAAGTACCTCTCGAGCACTTATCCGGTGCTGGGCGTCGTCTGGGCGCGCTTCGCCTTCCAGACGCTGCTGATGCTCGTCGTACTGGGGCCGCGGTCGAGGCTCGGCCTGTTGCGCACCAGCCGTCCGAAAGTGCAGATTTTCCGCGGCATCGTGCTGATGGGGGCGAGCTTGTTTTTCGTCAGCGCCCTTGCGCGCATGCCGATAGCCGACGCGTCAGCGATCGGCTTCCTGGCGCCATTGATCATCACGGCCCTGTCGGTACCGATGCTGCGCGAGCGCGTCGATGCGTTGAGTTGGCTTGCCGTGATGTGCGGCTTCGCCGGCGTTCTGGTCATCATCAGACCAGGAGGCGAGATGTTCTCCTGGGCGGCATTGCTGCCGCTCGGCGCGGCAGCCTGTTTCGCTCTCTTTCAGGTACTCACGCGCAAGCTCGCCGGCGTCGATCCGACCCTGCCCACGCTCTTTTACCCGGCACTGGTCGGAACAACGATCATGGCCTTCGTGCTGCCGTTCTACTGGAGCACGCCCCAGACGCCGATGCATGCAGGCCTTTTTGTATTGATGGGCTTTCTGGCCGGCGTGGGCCACTTCATCATGATCAAGGCGTACCAATTTGCGCCGGCGCCGGTAGTCGCGCCCTTTGTATATTCCCAACTGGTCGTGGTCATCGGTCTGGGCTATGCGGTCTTCGACGAACTCCCCGACCGCTGGTCGGTGCTCGGCATGGCGATCATAGTCGCGAGCGGCGCCTTCATCTTCAAGCGCCAGCATGGCGCACACAGGCACGCGCCCAAGTAGCAGCCATCGTGGATCTCTCGTTCGTCTCGGCGGTCATGATCCTGCTGTTGCTTACCGGCCCGCTCGGCAACATTCCGCTGTTCGTGCCGCTGTTGCGCCACGTCGAGCCGGCCCGGCGCTTCGCGGTACCCGCGCTAGTCGGACTTACCGAGCCGCGGCTGCACGGCCTCGGCCTGGAGCGTACGCGCGAGCTGGTCACGCAGCTGGTTCGACACATCCACGAGCGAGTCCGGCGCACCGCAGTGCACGTCGTAGAGCTTCGCCACCACCTCGCGGTCGTGCTCCGCGAAGCGCTCCGCTGCGCGCGCCGCCAGCTCGTGGTCGCCGCTCACCTCGGCGAGCGCGCGCTCGCCGAGCTTCAGTGCGGAAAGCCAGGTCTCGCGCTCCATTATCGTCACGCCGATATCGCGTAGCTCGAACAAATTCTGCATGTCGTGGACGCGCGCGACAATGCGCAGCCGCGGGAAATGCTTCTTCGCGATGCGTGCGAGCTTGATGGTCGCAGCAGCGTCATCAAGGGTGATGATCAGCAGTCTCGCGCTCGCCGCGCCGGCAGCGTGCAGCAGATCGAGTCTCGTGGCGTCGCCGTAGAACACGCGGAAACCGAACTTGCGGCATTCCTCGACATGATCGGGGTCGTCGTCGAGCACGGTGGGCTGGTAGCCGCTCGCGTTGAGAAGACGCGCCACCACCTGCCCTATGCGGCCCAAACCCGCAAGGATGACCTTGCTCGGCTGCGGCGTCTCGGCGGCGCGACGGGTTGCCCTTCCGGCGAAGTACCGGTCGAGCAGCCGGTCGTGCAGGACGAGCACGAACGGCGTCGCCAGCATGGAAAGCGCGACCGCGAGGATGAGGGCCTGCGCAGTCTCGTTGGCCAGCGCCGCCCCCGCCACGCCGGCCCCGAGCAGTACGAACGCGAACTCGCCGCCCTGCGAAAGCAGCAGTACGAACAGCGGCTGCTCCGAAGCGGGAATGCGGGCAAGCCGCGCGAGCATCCAAAGCACCGCAGCCTTGCCGATGAACAGGCCGAGGATGATGCCGAGCACTGTGAGCGGCGCCTTGAGCAGCACGCCGAAATCCACTCCCATGCCCACCGCGATGAAGAACAGCCCGAGCAGCAGCCCCTTGAACGGCTCAACCGCCGCCTCGATCTCGTGCCGGTATTCGGACTCGGCGAGCAGCACCCCGGCAAGGAACGCTCCCAGGGCCATGGAAAGCCCGGCAGCCTCGTAGCCGAGCGCGATTCCGAGCACCAGCAAAAGCGCAAATGCGGTGAAGATCTCGCGCAGCTTGGTGCGCGCAATGTGCCTGAATATCGGGCGCGCGAGATAGTGGCCGAGCACCAAGGTCGCCGCTACCGCCACGCCGGGATAGGCCAAATCGTGCCAGGAGACTTGCGCAGTTTTGCCAGCAGTCCCTAACAGCGGCAACAGGGCCAGCATCGGAATCACGGCGAGATCCTGGAACAGCAGCACCGCGAACGTGGCCTGTCCGCCCTGGCTCGAGAGCCCGCCGCGCTCGGAGAGCGGCTGCAACGCCAAGGCAGTCGATGATAGCGATAGCGCCATGGCGCCGATGATCGCCACCCGCGCATCGATGCCGAACGCCCAGCCGAGGGCCGCGAGCGCCGCAATCGAACCGAGCACCTGCGACAACCCCAGGCCGAGCAGGCGCCCGCGCATGCTCCACAGCCGCTTGGGCTCGAGTTCGAGCCCAATCACGAACAGCAGGAACACCACGCCGAGTTCGGCAAACGCGCGTATGTCCTGAATGTTACCCACGACCTTGAGACCCCACGGTCCAATGGCGATTCCGGCGAGCAGGTAGCCGGCCACGGAACCCAGGCCAAGGCGCTGCGCGATCAGCACGGCGATAACCGCCGACGCAAAGTAGATCGCCGCTTGAACCAGCAGTGGGTTGCCGTGTTCCATCAAGACCTAGCGATTAGCAGGATTCCCTTTTCTTCATCGTCTCGCAAACGCGCGGGTGCCGCGGACAGCGGTTGACGAGTCCATTGCTTCTCGTGCGTACCACGAATCGAAACAACAATTCGGACATGAATACCGCCGTGTCGGCGAGCGCATGGCCGCTCACGAAGCCGAGCATCGGCAAGAACGCGAGGGATAGGAGACCCTTTCCCCCCCGCCATGCAACGCCACATCGGCAGGCCCTGCGGAGGGACCCTGTGCTGATTCCTGGATCGAGCATTGTCGCTCTTATATCCATTCCAGATGCCCGCGCCCCAGGAGATCAGCGGGATCTAGAAGGGAATTTATTGCCTAGCTACTAATCTACAACAATGACCGGAGAGGAGCAACGGCTTTACCCCACCGCTTTACCCCCGTCATTGATCTCAGCCGACTTTCCGCGCACCGTAGCACCGTTGGCGCCACCCGCGCGCGCCGGAAGGCGCGGGCCCCGGATCCCATCATCCTCTTGCGCGCTTCGCGCCTCGGACGCTATACGCGCTCGAATATCGCGGCGATACCCTGCCCGCCGCCGATGCACATGGTCACCAGCGCGTAACGCTTGCCCGCGCGCTGCAACTCGTAGAGCGCCTTCACCGTCACAATCGCTCCGGTCGCGCCGATCGGGTGGCCTAGCGCGACGGCCCCGCCGTTCGGATTGACCTTGGCCGGGTCGAGGCCGAGATCGCGTGTGACGGCCATAGCCTGGACTGCAAAGGCTTCATTGGATTCGATAACGTCCATGTCGGCGGGCTTGAGACGCGCCTTTTCGAACACTTGCTTCACCGCGGGGATCGGACCCAATCCCATCAATTGCGGCTCCACGGCAGCGTGCGAGTAGGCAACCAGCCGCGCGATGGGCTTAACACCCTGCTTCTCCGCGGCGCTGCGCTCCATCAGCACCACTGCGGCCGCCGCGTCATTGAGTCCGGAGGCGTTGCCGGCGGTCACCGTGCCGTCTTTCTTGAACGCGGGCTTCAACTTTTGCATGTCCTCGATTTTCACTTCGAGGCGCACGTGCTCGTCGGTATCGAAATTCACCGTTGCCTTCTTCGTCTTTACCTCGACCGGGACAATCTGGCTCTTGAAGTGGCCTGCCGAGAGCGCCTTGGCGGCGCGCCGGTGGCTCTCTATAGCGAACGCATCCTGCTCTTCGCGCGTAATGCCGTACTTGGCGGCGATGTTCTCGGCGGTGACCCCCATATGCCCGTGCCCGAACGGATCGTGCAGCGCGGCGTTCATCGCGTCGATCACCGGCGCGTCGCCCATGCGCTGGCCCCAGCGTGCGGCCGGCATGAAATACGCGGCTCTGCTCATGCTTTCGGCGCCCCCGGCGAGCGCCACATCGCAATCCCCCAGGAGAATATGCTGCGTCGCCGACACGATGGCCTGCAGGCCGCTGCCGCACAGTCGGTTGACCGTCAAACACGGCGTACCGACCGGCAACCCGCCGTCGAGCGCCGCAACCCGCGATAGATACATGTCGCGCGCTTCGCCGTGAATCACGCTGCCGAAGACGACGTGCCCGAACCTCGCCGGGTCGATCGCGGCGCGGGACACCGCCTCGCGAACGCAGATTGCTCCGAGTTTGGTCGGCGGGAAATCCTTGAGCGAACCGCCAAAATCACCGATCGCGGTGCGCACACCGCTCACTACCACTACTTCGCGCTGAGCCATTCGATTCTCCTAGTAAAAAATCAATCCCTTGCGCCACGGAGGGCCCCGAAAATCGCGGAGCCAGGCAAACAAGACTTTCGCCCCTGTTTTCTTCTTGGTTCAAGATCATTCCACCTGCAACACGTGCTTGCGCGTGCGCGTCCGCGTCGCGACGCACCGTGCCCAAAGATCATGGGTATCGGAACGGGCCACCTTCACTTCGACGAAATCACCCGGTTTCAGGTTGCCGCCACCGTCGATGTGGACCACGCCGTCGATTTCCGGCGCGTCGCCGGCGGAGCGCCCAATGGCGCCCTTCGGCGTCACTGCGTCGACCAACACGCGCAGGGTCGAACCGACTTTGCGCGCCAGGCGCCGCGCACTGATTTTTTCCTGAAGCTGCATCAGGCGCGCGCGGCGCTCCTCGCGCACTGCAGAGGGCACTGGGTCGGGCAATTCGTTCGCCCGCGCGCCCTCGACCGGCGAGTAGGCGAAGCAACCGACGCGGTCGAGTTGGGCCTGTTCGAGAAAATCCAGCAGTTCGCGGAACTCGGCTTCCGTCTCGCCCGGGAAACCCGCGATGAAAGTGCTGCGGATGGTGATGTCCGGGCACACGGACCGCCAGGCGCGAATGCGCGCCAAATTGTCTTCAGCGCTTGCCGGCCGTTTCATGAGCCGGAGAATGCGCCCACTGGAATGCTGGAAGGGTACGTCCAGATACGGAAGTATCTTGCCCTCCGCCATCAACGCGACGACTTCATCGACATGCGGATAGGGGTACACGTAGTGCAGCCTGACCCAGACGCCCAGGTTTCCAAGCGCGGCTGCGAGTTCGCGCAGCCGCGTCTTCAACGGTCGCCCACCCCAGAAGCCGGTTCGGTATTTCAGGTCGACACCATAGGCGCTGGTGTCCTGCGAAACAATGAGGAGTTCCTTCACGCCGGATGCCAC
This sequence comes from Betaproteobacteria bacterium, assembly GCA_016210745.1. Taxonomy (GTDB): domain Bacteria; phylum Pseudomonadota; class Gammaproteobacteria; order Burkholderiales; family SG8-39; genus JACQTO01. Next base: position 17,103 of record JACQTO010000097.1, on the reverse strand, counting down.
CAGGGCCTCCGCCTCGCGCATTACCTCTCCGGATGGCCGGCTGACGAGGTCCCCGCGCAGCGCCGGGATGATGCAGAACGTGCAGCGATGATTGCAGCCTTCGGAGATTTTCAGATAGGCGTAGTGCCGCGGGGTAAGCTTGATCCCGGCCGGCGGCACCAAGTCGATGAAGGGGTCGTGCGGCCTGGGCAGCTGCGAGTGCACGGCCGCCATGACTTCCTCGAGGGCGTGCGGCCCGGTGACGGCAAGCACTCGCGGGTGTGCTCTTTTCACCACGTCGGCTTTCGCGCCGAGGCACCCGGTGACGATGACCCTGCCGTTTTCCTCCAGCGCTTCGCCGATGGCCTGCAGCGACTCCTGAACAGCAGCATCGATGAACCCGCAGGTATTGACGATCACCACGTCAGCACCCTGGTAGGAAAGCGACAGACCGTAGCCTTCGGCGCGCAACTGCGTCAAGATGCGTTCGGAATCGACCAACGCCTTGGGGCAACCAAGCGAGACAAACCCGACCGTTGGGCCTACCTTGGGTTTGCGCCCGCGGATCGGGTCAGGTCTTCTTTTCGCCGTCGGCATCGCCTTGTTTGGCACCATCGCTGCCCGCCGGCGCGCCGGGGCCGCCAGCGAAGGGAAATCCGCTGAATAAGTTGCGCGTCTGGCTCTGCAATTGCTCCTGCATCTGCACGAACATGTTGCGGCTCTGGTCCAGGTAGGTCGAAATTAGGCCCTGCATTGCCGGACCCTGGAACGCCAGAAACTGGTTCCACCAATCCTGATTCAACTTGGTATTGTCGCCGTAGAGCGCCTGAGACTGTTCCTTCATCTTTTTTTGCAGCTCATTGAAGAGCATGATGTTGCGCTCCAAGTACGCTCCCACCATGGTCTGCATCGCCGTACCGTAGAAACGAATGAACTGGGTCAAGATTTCCGAGGAAAACATGGGCGCGCCGCCGGCCTCTTCTTCGAGGATGATCTGCAGCAGAATCGCGCGCGTCAGGTCTTCGTTCGACTTTGCGTCGACAATCTGGAATTCCTCATATCTGAGCACCAGCGCTTTTACATCGGCGAGCGTGATATAGGCGCTCGTTTTGGTGTCGTAGAGGCGGCGATTGGGATATTTCTTAATCAGGCGTCCTGTTTCGGCCATCATCTTTCTCCCCGTATCTCATTGATCGACGCCAGCGCGCGGCCATTATCCCGACATCGCGTCGAACTAATCCTGACCCTTAGGCGCATAGTTATAACATATCGTTGTGCGGCGCAGCATTCCAGTCGCGCAACCAATACCGTGCGGGATGGTCGAAATGACAGTCGCGACATCGTGGAGCCTTCGATGGCAGAACCAACCGATTCGACAACAGCATGGCAGAAAGCCGCCCTCGATGCCACTGTTGCCTACGCCCAGGCCTCGCTCGCGGGGGTCGAGCAGCTGCTCAAGCTCAACATCGAGAATGCCAAATCGGCCCTGGAGCAGAACGCGCAGACCGCGCGCGAACTGCTCTCGATCAACGATCCCCATCAACTTGCCGCCATGCGCACCAAGCTCGCGCAGGCCAGTATGGTCCGCAACGCGAGCTACGCGCAAACCATCGCCGAAGTCGTCAATCAGACCCAGACTCATCTTGCCAAGCTCGCCGAAAACCAGATCGCCCAGGCCGGCGATGACCTGCTCAAGGGCGCCGAAGCAGCGGCCAAAACGATACCAGGCTCGCAGATCGGCGTCGAAGCGCTCAAGTCATCGATGGCCGCATCCTCGGCCATGCTGGAGAACCTGAACCGCGTGGCCATACAGTTCCAGGAACTCTCCGACGCCAGCATCAGGGCCGCGACTGCGAACATGGTGCGCGGCGCCGGCGACAAATAGGAATTCCGACTAGCCGCCTTAGGCCCCGTCACCGGCTCGGAGCGGGGCGCCGGATGCATCACTGCATGTGCTGGCCGCCGTTGATGGCGATATTCGCGCCATTGACGTAGGCCGCTTCCTCCGAGCATAGGTAAATGATCAGCCCGGCGACTTCGTCGGGCTTACCCAAGCGTCCCACCGGAATCTGGGGGAGGATCTTGCTGTTCAGAATCTCCGCCGGGATTGCCGTCACCATCTTGGTGCCGATGTAGCCCGGGGAAATGGTGTTGACCGTCACGCCTTTTTTCGCCACTTCCAGCGCCAGCGACTTGGTAAACCCGTGCATGCCGGCCTTGGCCGCCGCGTAGTTGGTCTGACCGAACGCCCCTTTGGAACCGTTGACCGACGAGACATTGATCACCCTGCCCCAACCGCGGTCGACCATGCTGTCGCAGACCTGCTTGGTCATATTGAACACGGAATCGAGATTGGTCCGCAATACCAGGTCCCAGTCGGCCTTGGTCATCTTCCTGAAAGTCATGTCGCGCGTGATCCCGGCGTTGTTGACCAGGATGTCCACTGGACCAAAATCGGTGCTCAGTTCGTCCACGCATTTCTTGCACGACTGGTAGTCGGCCACGTCGCACGCGTAGGTGTGAAAGGTGTAGCCCTTTTCCTTCATGCTCGCGGCCCACGCGCCCGCGGTCTTGTTCGCGGGCGAATAGGTCACCGCGACGCGGTAGCCGGCATCGGCCATCTTGGTGCTGATGGTCTCGCCGAGCCCGCCCATGCCTCCTGTGATCAGCGCTATTCGGGGTTTGTCCGCTTTTGGAATCATGCCTTTTCTCCTTACGATTTGCCTGGTTCTTCCCGCGCGGCGTGTGGCACCGCCTCTGCCAGCGCACCCTGGCGCTAGCCCATATGCAGGCCGCCGTTGATCGAGATGTTGGCGCCGGTTATGTAGCTCGCCTCTTCGGAGGCCAGATAGGCGACCAGGCCTGCGATCTCCGCGGGCTGCGCCAACCGGCGCATCGGGATCTGCTCGATGATACTCTGGAGAATGTCGGTGCGAATGCTGCGCACCATGTCGGTCTCGACGTATCCGGGCGAGATCGTATTGACCGTGACGCCTTTGCTTACCACCTCCTGTGCCAGCGCCTTGGAAAACCCATGCATTCCCGCTTTGGCAGCGGAATAGTTGGTCTGCCCCGCCTGTCCTTTGATCGCATTGACCGAGGAAATGTTGATCACCCTGCCCCAGCCGCGCTTCATCATGCCGTCGATGACCTGGCGGGTGACGTTGAACACGCTGTTCAGGTTGGTATTTATTACGGCATACCAGTCATCGGCCGACATCCGCTTGAACATCGAGTCGCGCGTGATGCCTGCGTTGTTGACCAGGATATCCACCGGACCCACATCCTGCGCGATCCGAGTGAACATTTCCGAGCAGGAATCGAAGTCGTCCACATTTCCTTCGGCCGCTTGGACATCGAGGCCGTCCGCGCGCATCTGCGCGACCCACTCGTCCTTGCGCTCGTAGCCCGAAATACACCCGGCGACCACCCTACTGCCGTTCAGGGCGAGCCGCTTGCAGATCGCGGTCCCGATTCCGCCCATCCCGCCCGTTACAAACGCCACCCGATCGGTCATCTCGCTCGTTCCCTTTTCAATTTTCCCTGTCGCCCCTTACGCACGGCTCCGGGACGTTCTAATGAGCGCCGTACCTACGCCTGACGCCCATACCCTTATCCATTAGCCAATGCTTGAGCATCCTTGCCGCCCGTCAAACGACGCGTTGCTTCACATACCGGCCCGGCGCGGGCTCGATTGGCTTGTAACGGGAATTACCCAGCCGTTTCTTCGCCTTGACCTTGCCCCCGTCGAATCGCGCCAGCCACTCGTTCCAGTCGCACCACCAGCTTCCACGGGCCTCCTGAGCGTCATCAAGCCAGGCCTGGGGATCCTCCGGCAACTGCGCATTGGTCCAGTAGCTGCGCCGGTTCTTCGCCGCCGGATTCACCACCCCGGCAACATGACCGCTGGCACCCAGCACAAACCGAATCTCGCCGCCGAGAAGCTGCGTAGTGCGGTAGGCGCTTCTCCAGGGCACGATATGGTCCTCGCGGGTGGCCAACACATAGGTGGGGAGGCGGACGCAGGATAGGTCGATCGGTACTCCCAACATGGTGAGCTTGTCCGGAATGCGCAGGTTGTTCTCCAGGTACATGTTGCGCACGTAGAAGCAATACATCGGGCCGGCCAGATTGGTCGAATCGGCGTTCCAGTGGAGCAGATCGAATGCGGGGGGCTGCCTACCCTTGAGGTAGTTGTTGACCACGTACGGCCAGACCAGATCGCCCGCGCGCAGTACCGAAAAAACGAAATCGAGCTCGCGGCCCGGCATTACGCCGCCCCCGCCGATCGCTTTTTCGCGCTCGGCCACGCTCTGCTCGTCGATGAACAGTGTAATTTCGCCGGCATCGGAAAAATCATGCAGCGCCGTGAGAAAGGTTACGCTCTCGACCCAGTCCTCGCCCTTCGACTGGAGAATGGCCAGCACCGGCGCGAGCATCGTGCCGCCGATGCAGTAGCCGATCGCGTTCAGCCGGTCGATTCCGGACACGGCGCGCACGATCTCGAGCGCCTTCATCACCCCCGACTCGAGGTAGTCATCCCAGGTGTAGTGCCCCTGCTCGGCACCGATGTTGCGCCAGGAAACCATGTACACCGTGTTGCCCTGCTCGACGCAGTAGCGGATGAACGAGTTCTCCGGCTGCAGATCGAGGATGTAATACTTGTTGATGCAGGGCGGAAAGATCAGGAGCGGCCGCTTGCGGACGTTTTCGATGACTGACCGGTACTGGATCAATTGCATGAGATCGTTTTCGAAAACCACCGATCCCGGCGTCATCGCCAAATTCCTGCCGACTTCGAACGCCGACTCGTCCGTGGTCGATATCCTCCCCTTGCGCGCATCCTGCAGCAGATTCGCGAGCCCGGCGGTGAGACTTTGCCCCTGCGAATCGAGCGCGAGCCTCAACGCCTCGGGATTGGTCGCGGCAAAGTTCGCCGGACTCACTGCATCCGACACCTGGCGCAGCGCGAAACGAAGCCGTTCTTTTTCGATCGGCCCGAGTTCAAGCGCCTCGATGTAATCGGCCAGAAAACGCACGTTGATGAGGTAGCTCTGGCTCAAGTAATCGAAATAGCGGCTCGAGTGCCACTCACGGCCCGAAAAGCGCCGGTCAGCGGGTGCGACCCGCGCCGCCACGGATTCTCCGGCGGAATCCACGGCAAGCATCGAACTCCAAAGCCTCCAGTGTTCTTGGACACAGCGTGTTTGCAGTGCAGCAAGTTGGGCTGGATTCGCACCCGCGCTCGCGGGCACAGAGAAAGCGCTCGGGCCAGACGCCTTGACCAGTGCGCTGAGCAAATTTCGCGCAAGGGCTTGCCCGGTCTGCGAAAACAAGTCGGCTGCGGCTGAGGGTTCTGCGGACAAGCCTGCTCCCCTGGGAACGGCAGCGGCGGATCGGCGGCTGCCTGGAAAAACTGGCGGATTATTGCACCGCACAAAGAAGAGTGTCAAGAAAGTGGCGATGCCGCTCGAGGGCCCATTCTCAGCGCCGAATGCGGCAGCGCGCAATAGCGGCGCAAACCGGGCCGAAAACGCGCGAAAATCAGCGCTCGCGCGCCGCCTCGTGAGCCATCTTGCGCAGCGGAGAGAACAGGTACTCGAACACGGTCCGAGTACCCAAATGAATCTCGGCGGTGACCTGCATGCCGGCTGTCAAGCGATGCTGCTTGCCGTCCGCCTCCAAGGCAACAGACTTGAGCGAAACCAAAGCCCTGTAGCCTGTAGGCGGCAGAACATGCTCGAGTTCGCCGCGCCGGCGCTCCAAATTCGCGGCCTGGGGCAATTCGCTCGCATCCGGACTCAAATGCACCAGTTCGCCTTTCAGCAATCCAAACCGCTGGAACGGGTAAGCGGCGAACTTGAGCTTGACCGGCTGACCGGGAAGCACAAACCCCGCGTCCTGGTTCGTTATCCAAACCTCAGCCTGTAACGGTTCGTTTCCCGGGACAACTGTCATGAGCACGGTGCCTGCCGAAACGACCGAACCGATGGTGCGCGTCGCCAAATCCTTGACCGTACCGTCCTGCGGCGCCTTGAGTTCGAGCAATGCACGGCGATGAGAGTGCTTGTCCCATTCCCGCTGCAGCCGATGGAATTGCGCCTGTGCTTCGACACGCTCGTTTTGAAGTCCCTGGCGGTAGTTCGACTGGATTTGCGCGATTCGCTTCTGGCCCTGCGCAACCAGAGCCGTGAGGCTCGCGATCGCGTACCGTTGTGCCGCCAGATCCTGCTCCTTATCGATGCGGTCGCGCTGCTTGTCGAGCAACATCAGGCGACCGGCAAATCCGTCGCGCGTCAACTGGTCGAATGCCTGCTCCTGCTGCCTGAAAATCGGCAGCGTCTTGGTAAGCTTAGTTTCAATTTCAAGCGCACTTTTCAGGTCTTGCTCGGCCTTGGTGATGATCCCGCGCTCAGCCTCCAACGCGTCGAGGTGCGCCTGTCGTCGCGCGCGGCTCTGCGTCTCCACCTGTGCGTAGAGCTGCGGCGAATCGTCCGCGCTTCGCGACATCGGTGCACCGGAAAGTTCCGCGTCGATTCTGCGAAGCTGCAAAGCACGAAGCTGGAGTTCGTTGCGAACCTGACGGATATCCGCCTCGGCGATGTGCGCGTCGAACCGCGCCAGCACCTGACCGGCTTTCACCTGGGCCCCTTCGCCGACGAGCAGCTCGCGCAATATCCCCGAATCTGCCGGCTGGACGATCTGCAGGTAGCTCTGCGGCACGATCTTTCCCTGGGCCACCGCGATCACGTCCAAACGGCCGACCCACGCCCACGCGCAGACCGCGGCGAGCAGCGTGAGCAGCACATGCAGCACGAGTCGCGGCAAGGGCGCCGGTGGACGCTCGCTGAGTTGCAGTGCCTCCGGCGAGAATTCGGTCATGTAGAGTCCCCGAGCACGATGGTTTCATCGACCACCAAGCCAAGCGGAAGCTGGTGCGCGATAAAGACGATGGTGGCTTTTCCGCGCAGCGCGCTGATCGTGTGCGCAAGCTGTTCGGCGGTGTCGGCATCGACGCTCGCGGTGGCCTCGTCGAAAATTAGAACGGGCGCGCGCCGGAGCAATGCACGAGCTATGGCGAGCCGCTGCTTCTGCCCTACCGAAAGCCCGCTGCCGTGCTCGCCGATGCGGGTCTGATAGCCCTGTGGCAACCCTTCGATGACCTGGTGAATTTCGGCAAACCGGCACGCCTGAACGATGTCGTCGAACGACGCCTCGGGATTGGCCCGGACCAGGTTTTCGTAGACAGTGCCGGAGAAAAGCGTCGTCTCCTGCGGCACCACACCGAAATGGCGCCGCAGTTCGTTCACGGACAGATTGCGGATGTCCCTGCCGCCGATGCGGATCGCCCCTCCGGTGGGGAAATGGAACCCCTGCAGCAGCCGCGCCAGTGTGCTCTTGCCGCAGCCCGAGGGACCCATCAGCGCGACACAGGCGCCCGGGGGGATCCTGGCGTTGAGATTGCGGTAAAGAAACGGCGTGTCCTCCGTGTAGCGAAAGCTCAAGTCCTGGATCTCGATCTCTCCGATTTGCGCTCCTGCCCCGCTCGGAATCGATGAATACGGTTCAATCGGAGCATTCATGATGTCGCCAAGGCGGCTCACCGCGATCCCCGCTTGCTGCAGTTCCTGCCACAGACCCACCATGCGCAATACCGGCTGCGACATGCGCCCGGCGACCATTTGAAACGCGACCAGCATGCCGATTGTGAACCCATCGTTTTGCATCACCATCCACGCGCCCAGGCACAACACGAGCAGCGCAAGCAGCTGTTCGAGCGCGTTGGCCGCAACGCTATAGCCGTTCGAGAGCTGCCGAGCGCTGAAACTCGCGCCCAGATAGGACCCAAGCTGATCGCCGAACCGGTGCCTGAGCTGAGGCTCCATCTGCAGCGACTTGACCGTCTCGATCGCAGCGACATACTCGGTGAGCAAGGCCTGATTGCGCGCGCCGAGCAGAAACTGGCGGTTCAGCCGCGAGCGCAGGAGCGGTACGATGGCCAGGCTCATGATCGAGATTGTGCCGAGAATCGCTACCGTAACCAGGGTTAGCTGCCAGCTGTACCAGAGCATGACCGCCAGATAGAGGCCGAGGAAAGGCAAGTCGAGAAGCAGCGTGACGGCGGCTCCGCTCACGAATTCGCGGATCGTTTCGACTCCCTGCAGCCGCGCCACCAGCGTCCCGGTCGGGCGCCGCTCGAAATATCGAGGCGGCAACTGCAGGAGGTGTTCGAATGCCCGCATGCCAAGCACGGCATCGACGCGGTTGCCCGTGTGCAGCACCAAGTACTGCCTCACCCAACTCATGACCGCGGTAAACACGACTGCGAGGGCCAGCGCCAGGCCGATCACAACAAGCGTGTTCGTCGTCTGGTGCACGACGACCTTGTCGACGACAACCTGCGTCAGGAGCGGCACTCCCAGTCCAAGCAGTTGAATCGCAGCCGACGCGATCAGCACGTCGCGCCATACCGATCGGTGCCGCAGCAATTCCGGGACGAACCAGGAGAAACCAAACCGGTCTTCTGCGGTGCCGGGCATATCGGCGTCGCCGAGCGGCTCGGAGTGACACGAAAACTGCGCGATCCAAATGGTTCCATCGGCTCCCAGCGCAGCCGCGTCAAGCGATTTCGGCGCGGCACTCGCCGGTTCGAGGATCACCACGTTCTCCCCGTCCCTGCCTATTACAAGCGCAGGGGCGGCGGCGCGAAGGATCAAGCACGGCGGATCGAGGACCAGGATTTCTTCAGCCGACGCGGGCCGCGCCTCGGCGCCAAATCCCAACGAGCGCACCGCACGCAACAATCCGGCGAGCGAATGCGGCGGCGGAAACCGTTGCATCAACAAGCCGCCGTCGAAGGGGATGCGATAGAGCCGGCACAACGCATCCAGCATCCAGAGGAAATGGTCGCGTTCGATTGCGGTTGCCGGTCTGCTCAAGCCTTCCTCCACGAGCAGTGTCTTTATCCATACTCTGCCGCCCGAATGCCGGCCGGTACGGGGAATCCATTTTCCTCATTTTCCACGCGCTGCATACCTGTTGGTTCTTACAGCCCGGCTATCGAGTGCCTGGGAATGCGCGCCCCCTCCGCCGGGTATTCCTCCGGCCGTGCGTGGAAGCGACAAGCCCCGTCAAAGCCTGGTCGGAAAACGCTGCGAATCCTGCAGTTTCCGCAACTGTTGCCGATAAAGGTAAAGTAGCGGCAGGCGAAGACCTTCCTTCGGGAGAATTGCGTCATGAATCCGGGACAAGCGGCCTGGTTTGATCAAGTTCTCGCGGCGAATTCGCTTGCGGGTCTGGACGCGATAATCGAAAAATTCGGGGTACGCCTCGGATTCCGGCACTATGTCTACCGGGGGCGCTTTCCGCCACTGCAACGCGACCAGGCTGAAATCTGCATCGACGGATTTCCGCCGGCCTGGCGAAGCTATCGTGTCGAGCAAGGGTTGGATGCGCGCAGCCACCCGGTTCGCCGCCGCGCGCTGAACTCGGTCACACCCATCCTTTGGCACGAATTCCTGCCCGACTATCCGCAGTTCTACCGCGATACGCGCAAGTTCGGACTGGTCACCGGCGTCACGTGCCCGCTGCATGCGCCGCGCGGTGAATGGAGCGCCATCAGCTTCGGCACCGCTCGCTCAGGACCTGTCGCCGAACGCAACGCTTACGACGCGCTGGCCGAGTGCCAACTGCTTGTGTGCTTTGTCCACGAAGCAGCAAGACGCATCCTCGAGCGTGAGCATCGCCGCGCAAACGCGAAGGCGTACTCGCCGCAGTCGCCGCAGCTGAGCAGCCGCGAGCGGGATTGCCTGCATTGGACGGCGGCCGGACGCACCACGGGTGCTATCGGGAGTCTGCTCGGGATCGCCGAGCGCACCGTCACGTTTCACCTGGCGAATGCGCGCCGCAAGCTCGGCGCGGCCAATACGCACCACGCCGTCTCCAAGGCGATTACGCTCGGGCTGGTGGCGCCGGACTAAGGGCCGGCAGGCGGCACGGCTGTGCCGCCTGGATTAGGTCTGCTAAAGCTTCAGCGCTTGAAGGCAGCCACCCCGGACACGACGCTTCCGGTAGTTCCGCCTTGGTTCAACGAATAGGCGATACCCGCGCCCTGGCCGGTCGGCCCCGTGAACGCCCCGACAAGTCGGCCCGAAGTGGCGCCGCAACTGGGGCTGCAGGTTACGCTGAGGGGACCGGTGCCGCTGGGCGATTTGCCGGCCTCGAAGAAAGTCCCCTTCTGGATCGCCATGCCGGCAGCGGAGGCGTTCCAGGCTTGCGAGGCGATGCTCAGATTGACGCTGGTATCGACGGTCTGAGCGGTGAAGTTGGCGTTCAACGTCGCCGAAGTCAAAGTGCCGATATTGCCGTTGGTATCGGTAGGCGAGGTGTTGCCCACCAAGCTATAGGAAAACGTGCCCGAAACCGGCAATACGGTCGGTCCGGACTGACCGGTCGAGACGATGAAATGCGGGCCGCCCGGGACGAGGTTCTGCGTCGGAAGCGGCGCGAAGCTCACCCGGTCGGAAACCGCCATCTCGCCGCCGCCCCAGCGCCCCCAACTGATTCCCGTGGCGAAATCATAACCAAACTCTTGGAGAGTAGCCGGGTTGGCGATCGGATTCATGAAGGGGAACGTCGCAGACGAATTGGACCCGGCCGGATTGATCCCTACGCGCACTGGGATGTCGTTGACGAAGCAGCCACCGGTGGGGCCGTTGCAGGTCACGACCGGGAAGCGCGAGTCGGCCTCGATAATGCCGCCTTTGCTGTCGCGCTTGATCCGCAAGGGGTTGAGCGCCTCGCCTTCCACCCAACTCAGATATTGATCTGAAATCTCGAAGGCCCGATTCCCAGCCGAAGGGGTAAGTCCGCTGAACGCGTCGATGCCCTGCAGCATCCCAGCCGAAGACAGCATCAGCACGTAGGGCGCCAGGGTATTTTGCGGCGAACCCTGGAAGGCGATGACCCCATTCACGTGTTCATGCGTGGGAGGAGCGATGCCGTTGAAAATGTCGCCGCCAAACGCGTAGGACATGACCGCGCCGTCGAGCCCGGGACCCGTCAACGAGCCATTGATCGCGCCGAAAGCCGTGCTGCCGTTCAGAGTTACGTCCAATCGGCTGTGCGCAAACTGCCCGTTATTCTCGCTGGCATGGAATCCGCCGCTGCCGTCGAGCCGGATCCCAAAAGCCGAAGCATTCCAGGTGCGTGTCGTCGGCGCCGTGAAGCAGACGTTAACGCTCGCGTCAATCGCCTGCCGATCAAAATTGACGAATAGCGTTGCGGAATCGAGGGTTCCGGCAACTCCGTTCTGATCGGTCGGTGCGGTATTTCCAGCCACGGTATAGGTGGCCGTGCCGGTGATCGGCATCGAGATATAAAACGGCCACGGCTCGGGGCCCTTGATCCAGTGGTAATCGCCCAGGATGTTGCGCGCAGGCTGCGAGTTCGCGCTGCCGAACGGGCCGCTGAAATCCGAGACCCCGCTAATCTCGAGCGCTGATCCAACACCGTTCACGTTCCTGCCGCTATATCGGCCAAACGAAATACCGTTGGTAGTCGTGGTCAATCCCGTCGGGCTGAGCGTTCCGCCCAGGGACTCCGATCGCGCGTCACCTTCAAATTCGGCGTCCTTAGCCGAAGTCAAATTGCCGGAAGCGTCGACGGTGAAGCCGTCGCTCTCCGCGCTGTAATGGTTGACCGAAAAAACGTCGTTGCTTCCAAAGATCAACGAAGGACCGTCGTAAGAGAAATAGCTGGTGGCGATCTCCGCGGCGCCGGGGCTCGGCGGTTGCAGCTGCGCCCCTTTCTGGAATCCGACCATCCCATTGATGTAATCGTCCATCACTCGGCCGGCAGCCGCGGCATCGGCCGCTGTAGCGTAGTTGGTATTGAACGTGTAGCGGAAGAACGCGCCTTCGGCGTTGAGTCCGGACAGCGCGCCGGCAATGCGGCCACCATAGCCTGGCATGGTAACCGGGTCCACCGGGGCGCAACCGAGGCCAAAGCAGGAAACGTTCAAGCCGCTCTCGGATCCGATATTGAATGTGCCGCTGGTCAGGAAATCGGTTCCAGACGCGCGCAGAATCTGCTCGCCCAAGGATCCACCGGGACCGCTGTTGATGTGCATGCGCACACCGGCGCTGACAGCTTGGTTGGTAAAGTCGACGGCGAGCCGCGCGCCATCGAGCACGCCGACGTTGCCGTAGGCGTCGGTCGGCGCCGTGGCGAAGCCCGGCGTTCCGGCGGTCGCTCCGGGCAAACGCGTGTACTGGAATTGCCCCGTGGTGGGTATCGCGCTTGGCACTTGCGATACCACCCAGTGAGCGCTGCGATTGCCCAGCGGATCGAAGTAGGCGGTGTTGAAGTCGAAGAGATCGGTGACGTTGACAGCCCCGCCCTGCCAACGGCCCATGCGCAATCCGATCGCGGAAAACGCCGTACCGTCGGTCGTGTAGCTTTCGGCGGGGGTCGAGCCCAGGCCGAAGGAAATCGCCGCATCGGTAAATGGCGAGAATTGCGTCGGGAACTGCGTCGAAGAGGGCGTCGATCCGGTGGTCAGCTGAGCACCGGTGGTGAAAATGCTGTAATCGGAATCGTGCACCCGCACGAGATTGCCGCTCGCATCGAACAGGTAATTGGTGTTGGGCATGGTGAAATCGAAGTTCGATGCCGAGGCAAATGCCGTTTCCGTGGAACTTGTCATCGAAATCGGGTAGACCACCCGATGGCGCAGGTTCGCATTGTCGGCGAAGCTGCTGTTGATGCCCGCTGTCGGCGCCGTGGCAGTGCTGAAGACAGCAGCACCCTGGATGAGATCGGTAAAGGGCTGATTGGTGATGGGATTCGCTATGAACGGCGTCATCACGTACAACATCCCGGCGCCTGTCCCCACCGCACCGGTGCTCACGCCCGCCGACGCCGCGCCGGTGAAACCGCCGCGGAATTCGCCTGCGTACGACTGCGCACAACCCGTCCCGGCGCAAGTGATCGAGGGATCAGAAAGCGTTTCCGATCTCGAGACAAAGCCTGCCCCGTCGATAGCCATATTCTGCGCTTTCGCATCCAGCGTCAGGTCGCGCGTGGGGAAGGACAGGTTCACGCCGGCATCGACCGTCTGGGAGGTGAAATTGGCCGTCAGCGACGCGCTGTTCAGGGTTCCGACATTGCCCAGCGAATCGGTCGGCTTGGTGGACGCGACCAGACTGTAATTGGAAGTGCCGATCAGCCTCTGCACGTTGTTGATCGGACCGGCGAAAGTGCTGATAGACGACTCCCCAGGCACGTGTCCGATCAGCCAATGCGCGCTGGTATTTCCGAGCGCATGGTTGGAGACGATTCCGCCGTCGTCTACCGAAACCTGGCCGCCCTGCCAGCGGCCCATATATATCGTTCCGTCCGCGGCCTGGTAATGATCCTGCGGCGTTCCGCCGCTGAACTTGATCGAGGGAAACCCGAGCTGCGCGTCGTAGTTAAAGCCGCTGCGTTCGTACGCGGTGCTTCTGATTTCGACCAGGTTCTTGTTCTCGTCCAGGACGTAGACAATGTTCGAGATCGGCAGCTCTTCTTTCGCACCCATAAACTCGACGCCGCCGGGTACCGCGTTCATTGCCTGCACGCCATGCGCGAAGCCCGCGAAGGGCACCCCGGGCTGCCCGGTCGGAGCAGCCACCGCCGGATTGCTGTACTGGGCCTGGATGTAATTGTCGGCGATGATCTGCGCGTTGGTCTGAACCAGGTTCGCCGCCGACGCGCTCAAGGCGGGATCGATCTGAGGCAGGCTTGCAGAGGCCGCCTGCACTGCAGCCTGCGCGGCATTTGCATACCCGTAGGCCGTTCCCGTCGTGTCGCTGGGGGTCCCGGCTGCCGCCTGAGCCGCGGTCGCGGCGGTAATCCCTTCGATCACCTTTTGCGCGGCGGCCAGCGCGTTCGCGGCAGCAGCCTGTTGTTGCACGGCGATGTTCACATGCGCTTGCGCCTCGGTGAAATTGCCCGCGTTCTGCAGACTCTGCACCTCGGATGCCGCTGCCTGCGCCCCGCTCGCGGCATTCTGGGCAACCAAGAGCAGGCTCTGCGCGGACGCCGATTGTGCGACACCAAGGCTGGTGAGAGCCGTGAGCGCGTTATTTGCCGCCGTCATCTGCGCATTCATCGCGCTCGCCGCAGAACTCGCCGATGTCAGCAAGCCGGGAAGAGCGTTCGCCTGCGTCGCGATGTCGTTAGCCGCGGTCTGGACCAGGGCCGCGTTCGATTGAACCGCGGAAGCCGCCGGGCTCAATTGAGACATTGCAGGGACTGCGATTATAGGATCGGCAAATGTGGGGTTGAAGGCGCTCAACGCGGCGTTCGCCTGGCTCTGCGCCGTTTGCGCAATCGCCGCGACGCTGGCGGCGTTGGTCGAAGCCGCACCGGTATTGATCGTCAGGCTGCTGGCACTGCTGACAGCCGAAGCGGCGGAGCTGACCACAGGGGAGGCGGCGCTGAGTGCGATGGGGACAGTGTCGTTCGCCACTGCGCTGCCGGCGCTGGTCACCAGCGCATTCAGGGCGGCGGCCGATGCAGCCGCGGCATCCGCAGCGGCCTGTGCCTCCAACCCAAACGACCCCTGGCTGACGTTCGCCGTTTCCCCGGTGCTGGTCGTAACTGTCTGCTGTGTCGTATTGACGGTCAAACCGCTACTATCGGTCAACGTGATGGGAACATTGGTCGTGTCGCTCGATGTCGTGCCCCCAGATGTGCTCGTCGTGGTCGGGGTGGGTGCGATCACCTGTGCCACGAATGCCGTTGGCGCTGCAGAAGGAGTGGCCGCCGCAACGGCGGAAGTCGTCGCAATCGAGGTCATCTGCGACTGATTGTCCATCACCGTCACTGACCGGATCGGTTCCGGCGCGGGCGCAGCCGCTGGAGCTGGTGCCGCGGCGGGCGCGGGTGCGGCCTCCGGTTGGGACTGTTGCGCCTGCGCCTGTTGCTGTGCCTGTTCCTTCTGCTGCTGCGGAGCCTGTTCCTTTTGTTGCGCCTGCTCCTTCTGCTGCGCCTGTTCCTTTTGCTGCTGCGATTGCTGTTGCTTAGGCGCCGGTGCGGCCGTAGGCCGGAAGAAGTCGGGCACGCGCGGCAGCAATTGCGGGGCCTGGGTCGGCACCGGCGGAGCGAATCCCACCTGATTCGGATTGATATTGATCGTTCCGGCCGGGTTGCGAATGTAGGCCGCTCCGACGTTCACTTTGTCGTAGGTTCCGGGGTTCCCGAGCGCGATCTGGCCAATCGCTGGGGTTGGAATATGGATCACCTCGTGGTCCGTGCCGCGGATGCCTACCGTCGCCGTTGGCGTCGTTACCCGATAGTTGGCCTTGTTCGCTCGGCCGATCGCGCCGGTGATGGTCCGGAATCCGCCCTTCACGAGCGACATGAAACCTCTCTCGGTACCGTCCTCGCGGCCCGGATAGCGATAGCTGTCGAACTTGAGCTGTGTGTCGGGACGCACGGCAAGAACGCCGCCATCGACCATCTTCAGTTGCGCCGAGGCCGCAGTTCCGGTAACTACGGTTTCGCCCTCGTCGAGCTTAGTGCCCTTCTGCGCCGCGCGCTCCTCGCCCCGTGTCCCGACGACCTTTACGTCGCCGAAGGTGAACTGGAACGTACCGATCGCGGCGTGTGCTGTCCACCCCGCCGCGGTCAAGCCGAGAACAAGGAATCCCTGCAGCGCAAGGCGTCTGGTCGAATGCAACATGGCAATACTCCCACCGGAAGGCATCAAGGAGGCCCTACACGCCGCCGCTTAACCCCCGTGGCCCGGATATGCAGCGGCATATAGAACTCTTACTAACGAAAATCATATCGCACGGCAGCGGAGAGCTCCGTGCGTTTATATTCGAAAATGGAAATATTGGATTTGTTCTTGGACTGCAGCACCTGCGGGCGCAGCGTCCAGTCTTTGGCAAAGCGCCAGTTCATCCCGATTACGAAGTCGTCCTGCTCGTCGCTGCGCAGGGTCAGAAAAGTGGCGTTCTCGCGGCCATAGTGCCCCTTTTGCGTCGAGGCGGTCGCGAACAGGTCCACATCCTCGCGCAGAGATGCCTGACCGCCCAATCTGAACCCGTAGAGCACTTTGGCCCCGTCCGCCCGGCCATCCGTATCGCGCTCTTTGCCGAAGAAATAGCTGCCGAAAAGCGCGCCTTTCCCGTCGGCCACGATGTGCGTCAGGCCCACACCCGAGAGGGTGGAATTGAAGCTGTTGACCTGCACCGCGGGATCGGTAAAGCGATTGTGCGAATAGGCGCTGAATGCATTCAGCTGGTTCGCCGGATTGACCATATAGCGCCAATCCGCGCTGACACCGTTCGCCTTGCGCGAAAGCCTGTTGTCGAGGTAGGCCCAGCCGGTGTCCGCCCTCAGGCGCAACAAGTTCGCGGCTTCACCGAACGCAAGGCCTGCACGCAAGTCACGGTTGCCGGCATCGAACCGGTCCTGGGTGAAGTTCCAGCGCTCGCGCACGTCGGCTCCGGCGAAAAGGCCGAAATCCGGCCGCAATTGGTAGGCGAAGTCCACGCCGCCGGCGAGCGTCTTGAAGTTATCTCCCGTCTTCAGGTTGGTCGGGCTGAGGGTGAACGGGAGGTTTCCAAGCGCAGGGACATTGATAGTACCGACGCTCGTGGAGTTGTTGACGTTATCGTCCTTGCCGACCGTCAATTCGAGATAGCCGGAAATGCGGCGGTTTTTCGCCTTTTCCGCTTTCTCGATTGCGTCCAGGTACTGGGCAATCACGGTTCGGGCCTGATCGGGAGGATTCTGCCCCAGCACTGCCTCGAATTCGGTTTTTGCCCGCGGGAGGTCGCCCAGTTGAAACAGCGCCCGCGCCATGTCCAAACGCGCTCCGGCGAAATTCGGATTGACCGCGAGGACGCGCTCGAACGCAAGCGTCGCCCGATCCGGTTTGCCGCTGTCCAGGGCCGATATCCCGAGCAGATAGTCGAATTCGACCTCGCCCGCGCGAGCGTCCTCCAGCGGATCGAGCAGCGCGAATGCGTCGCGCGGCCTTCCCTGATTCATCAGCTCCTGGGCCTTCTGCAGGTCGGCATCGGCGGCGAAAACAACAGCGGAGAAAAGGAACAACAAAGTGGCCAGGAC
>JACQTO010000102.1 GCA_016210745.1 Betaproteobacteria bacterium | reverse complement strand
CACCTGCACGCCCGAGCCCTTGAGCCCCGCCCGGGCCCGCGACACAAAGCGCTCGGCGCCGCCGTACGGGTTGTAGCGCTGGCGGATAAGCGCGAGCTTCAAGCGATTCATGGTCCGGTTCCGGCCGCCTTACGCGCCAGATCGAGCTTTTCGCACACCAGTTGCGCGGCATCGAGAATCCGCGGACCTTGCCGATGAAGCAGCCCGGGATCGATCGCGTAGAGCGCGCCGGAGCGCACCGCCGGAAGCGCGCCCGCGGTTGCGCGCCAGCGCGCCGCCTGCTCGGCTTCGCTGCCGGCGCCGGTGCTCATGATCACCACCTGCGGACGCGCGGCAAGCAAGGCCTCGCGCGAAACCGATGGCGTGAGCATCGGCGCATCGGCAAACACGTTTCGTCCCCCGCACAGCCGCAGCGCATCGCTGATCAGGTGCGCGGCATTCACGGTCATGAGCGGCTGATACCAGACTTCGACGAAGACCTTGAGCGGCGCTCTCTCTTGATAGCGCGCAGCAAGGGATTCGATCCTAACTTGAGCTTCATGCGCCGCCCGAGCGGCTTGCGCTTCCACCCCTAGAGCTGCGCCCACCAGACGCAATATGCGCGGAATATCCGTAAGTCGGCGAGCCTCGGTCGCAAACACCGGTATTCCGCGCCGCTCGAGCCGCTCGATCTCAACCGCCGGATTGCCGCTCACCCACGCCAGCGCGAGATCGGGCTTCGCCTTGAGGAGGCGCTCCAGATCGAAGCGCCCGTTGTTGGCGATCAGGGGAATTCGGCTTGCCTCCTCGGGATAGTCGCTGTAGCTCGATACCCCCACCAAGCGGGCGCCGGCGCCGACGGCAAACGCAATCTCGGCCAGGTGCGGCGCCAGCGTGACGATGCGTTGCGGGGCGCGCTCGAGTTCGAGCGCGCGACCGCGATCGTCGGTGAGCGTCGCCGCAAGCGCCTGCGTGCACAGGGCAAGCGCCGCCCACAGTGCTACCGAGCGAGCGCGCAAGGGCCTCATTGCGCAAGGAGCGAATCGATTGCAGAAAGAACCGATGCCACCGGAAGCGTTGTCAGGCATTCGCTCACCTTACCCCCGCCGCAACCGTCGTTGCCGCAGGGCCGGCAAGCGTGTTCGGCAGAGACGACGACGCGGTGGCGGGTCATCCAGGGCCGCCACTCGGCCTCGCCGCTGGGCCCGAACAGCGCGACCACAGGCGTCCCCATCGCCGCGGCGATGTGCATCGGCGCCGAATCCACGCCGATGAAAAGCCGGGCGCGGGCCGTAAGCGCAGCGAGCTCCTTCAGCGTCAATTGGCCCGCCAGGTCGATCAGCGGCACTTTGGTGCCGCGGCGAATTTCGGCAATCAGCTCGAGTTCTCCCGCATCAGGGGCCGCCGTCAGCACCAGGCGCTCGCCGCGCCGATGCAGTTCATCCATCAGCGCGGCCACGCGCTCTGCGGGCCAGCACTTGAATTGCCAGCGCGAACCCGGATGCAGGTGGACGAAGCCCTTGTCGGCAAGATCGTTGTCAGCCAGCAGCGCGGCTGCGCGCGATTGCGCCTTTTCCCCGGGCACCAGCACCAGGGCGCGCTCGGACTCGCCCGGCTGCATGCCGATGCGCCGCAACGCGTCCAGGTTGAATTCAACCGTATGGCGCAAGCCCGCCTGCGGAAATCGGTGCGAGAAACTCGCTTTCCACCAGCGTGGCTTTTCCGCATAGTCTGGCGCGACGGCATAGCGAGCGCCGAGCAAGCGCGCCAGCCAAGCCCCGCGGGAATGATCGGTCAGGTGAACGATCAGGTCGTAGCGGCGTGCCCGCAGCGCCGAGAACAGCCGCCATTCGGCCGCGGCACGCCGCGCGGAACCTTGCGACTTCCACGCACGCTCGATCTCGAACAGCCGAGAAACCGCCGGATGCAACGAGAGCATGTCGCGCGTCTCGCTGTAGACGAGCGCATCGATCTCCGCCTGCGGGGCGGCGCGTTTCAGCACCGAAAACACGGGCGAGGCGAGCAGCACGTCGCCGTGGTGGCGCAGCTTCACGACCAGCGCGCGCCGGACCTCGCGGGGATCCACTGCATCCGACGGTCCATAAGCCATGGCGCGCAAGATAGCAGATATCGCCGCGTCGGCCCAAGCCTCGCGCGCCTAGCGAAAGGTGTACTCCGCGCTCGCATTCAGGCTGCGTCCCTGTTCCGGATAGACGCAGGAGGGGGTAGCGCAGTTGAAATTATTGATGATCCCGTAGCTGAAATATTTCTTGTCGAACAGATTGGCCACGCCGGCGGCAAACCGCCACGCGCGCACCGAATACCCGAGCTTCAGGTCGGCAACCCCGTAGGCCGGCATCAGCCGCGCGAATCGGTTGTCCTGATCGTTGTCGTAGCGCTGGCGACCGACGTGCCGATACGAACCGGTGATCTGCGTGCGCGAAGAAACGCGCCAGGTTGCGCGCACATTCGCCAGCACTCGCGGCACCAGGGGCACGTCGAGACCGGTCACGTCGGTTCCACCATAGATCCCGGAGCGAAATTTTGCCGACTGCAGGTTCAGGCTCGCCGCCAGATCCCACGCCTGCGTCGCCTGCCATCCACCCGAGAGCTCGACGCCGCTGCGGCGCGTGGGCGAGAGATTGATGTTGGCGCCGGGAAAGAACGCGCCTGCGGCAAAGGCGAGCGGACTGAAGTAGATCTCCTTGTCCAGCTTGATATCGTAGAGCGTGGCCCGCACGCGCTTGCCCGCCTCGCGCCATTCGAGGCCAATCTCGCGGTGGCGTGCGGTTTGCGGCTCGAGCAGCAATCCGGTGGAAGTCTGGCCATTGTCGTCCACAGTGGCGAGGCGAAAACTGGTGCCGGCCTTGGCGAGCAACGCCAAAGCGCTGCCGAGTTCCTGGCGCAGCGCGATCTCACCCGCATGCGGCCTGTGCGTGCTCGAGAGGTCGGTTGGCGCGCCGAAAATGGAGGTCGTCTCCAGGCGGTCGGTCACTCTCTGCGTACGCCAGCCGAGCGTCACTTTGGTGCGGGTGGCGAATTGAGCATGGTACTGCGCGTAAAAACCTTCGCCGCGCTGCGATGCCGCGTTCCTGGACAGAGGGTTGGCAAGCCCGTCGGGATTGCCGGCAATGCGTCGACGGTAATCGCCGTCGGTAAAATCGCCGCCGAGCACGATCGTGCTGCGAATTCCAAACGGCTCCAGGGCTAGGCGCAACCGCGGTGAAAAGACGAGCGTATGCAGCTTGATCTCGCCATAAAGCGGGAAAGCGCCGTCGTTGAAGATCGCCGAGAGCTGTCCGCGATAGGCCAGATCGGCGGCATACTCGGCGCGACCGTCCCGGTAGCGACCGTAGATCGTGGCGCTTTCGCCGTCGCGAAACGAGTAATCGTTCGGGGTGGTGGCGCCACGTGGGTCCGAAGCGTATTGCACCTCGTCGCGCACACCCGGCAGGCGCAGCCGTTGCCAATCGCTGCCGAGCTTGAGACCGATATGGCGTTCGGATTCGCCGAAGCGCAGATCCCCAAGCAAGTTGTCCTGACGCAGGTGATTGTTGACCCGATAACCGTCGCTATCGAGATGGTTGCCGTAAACATTAAAGCTGAAACGATCGCCCCCGACGTTCGCGGCGAGGCGCGTGTCCAGGGTTGCGTAAGACCCAGCGCCGCCGTAGACACTTGCCCAGCGCTCACCCGGCTGCGGCGCCTTGGTGACGATATTGACGGTCCCGCCGCTTGCGCCCGCGCCGTAGGGCACGGCGCCGCTGCCTGCCAGGATCTCGATGCGCTCGATTGCCTGCAGCGGAATCGAGGACAATCGCGTCGAACTGAGATCGTTCTGATTGATGCGCACGCCGTCGACCAGCACCAGCGTGTTCTGGTCGCTGGTGATGCCGAAGCCCCGCAGGTCAAGCTGCAGATCGGGCGATCCCGAGTTGTTGCGCACGTGCAGATCGCCGAGTCGAGACAGCAGTTCGGGCAAGGTGCCTGCCGCGCTAGCCTCGATCTCAGCGGCCGTAATGACATGCACCCCGACCGGGGCGTCGAGCGCGCGTTCCGGGAAACGCGTTGCCGTAACCACAAGAGCATCTTCGGCGATTGAGACAGCGGAAAAAGCGATGCTTGCGGCAAGCGCAAGCCAACGGATGGCGTTCAAGGTCTTCCTCCATTTCGGCTTGCGTCCCCGCGAGCCGAGATTGACAGCGAATGAGGAAATACCGCGACGACACCGAGTCACCGCCGCCCGCGGAATCTCCACTCACCGCACCAAGGCCGGTCTCCGGGCTCGTGGGATCGAACGCATCGCCTTCCCGTGAGCAAGCGCCCACAGTGGCATGACGGCTTGCCGGAATGAGAAATCCGGAAGCCGCGGCTTTCGCCGATTGATGCGCCCGCGCTCACTTACCGTTGCGGGGGCAGCAGAGGAATTGGGGGAAATACCCCCGCACCTCTTTCCCGTTTCACTCCGGCGCGAGAAACGCGCCGAAGCACCTTGAGCGGGCGGGGCCGATTCTATACGAAATCGGCTCGCCCTCTTGCGATGCGCACAAATCAACTGCGGGGCGTCTATACGAATCCACTTTGAAAACGGCCTGTTACACCTTGACTTAACAGAAATTTCCAAACTATAGTGTCGCGATGGAAGCTGAGCTCGCCGCGCTCGAAACAAAAATCAAGCTGGCCGCTGCGCTGTGCCAGCAGCTGCGCCAAGAGAACCGCGAGCTGCGGCATCAAGTCGCCCAACTGGCCGATAGCAATAAGCAGCTCGCTAACCGAATCGAATCCGCATGCGGCCGCCTCGAAAACGTACTGCGGCAAATCCCTGAATAGATGAGCACAAAACCGAAATATCTGGACGTGACCATCATGGGTCGCGTCTACAAAGTCGCGTGCGAAGACGAACAACGCGAGGATTTGCTCGGGGCAGTTGCCTACCTCGATCGGAAAATGAATGAAATCAAGAGTGCCGGCAAAGTCGCGTCAGCCGAGCGCATTGCCATCATGGCCGCCCTCAACATCGCGCATGAACTGCTTAGCTTGCGGAATCCCGGTGGTGGAGGTCTCGGCTTTGACATGGAATCGCTGAAGCGTAGAATGGCCTCGATGCAGGCGGCGCTCGATGAAGCACTGGCACCGCCGGAGCCGCTGCTCTAGGGCAAGACGATGCAAGCCTGATTGCTCAAGAGGCGCAGCGGCCGGCATTGAGAATTGTCCCCTGCGGTGTGCGCCTGGGCTCGGAAATTCTTGAACCAACAGAGTTTTCACAGGCCGCTGACCGAATGGTCATTGTTGTGCGCGTCCCACAGCCGGATGCGCCTGATGTGGCCGGGATGCGGCCGCCTTGAACCAAAGGTTCAGGATAAGGGTCCGACGGCATCTGCGGGGGGCGCCCATTTTGGAGCAAAAGCGCAGGCAAATATAGACGGTTGCCTGCGTCTTTTTTGCGGTACAGCCGGATTGCTCCGGCTGTGAGCTCGGGTGCGATGTGCAGTTTTTGGTGACAAATTTTGGTTTCTAGGTAAACCGGTTTCGCAGTAGCACGTTAAGTAGACTGGCAGTATCGATACATTGCTCGTTAATTACGCAAGGGGGTAGCTAAATGAAGTTCGAGCGGTTGTTGGTCTTGTTTTTTGCGCTGGTCTTGTCAATCGGAAGCGCGTATGCGGTTGCGCCGGGGAAAACGCTGGAGTGGGCCGGAGGAGGCGCGGGCAAGGTGACATTGGACGGCAAGGTGCATGCGGACAAAGGATTGAAATGTCCGGATTGCCATACCAACCCCAAACTGTTCGCGATGAAAAAAGGCACGGAAAAGATGTCCATGAAAGACATGAACGCAGGCAAAGGCTGCGGAACCTGCCACAATGGCAAGAAGGCCTTCGCGACTAAAGACGCGGCTACTTGCGGGAAATGTCATAAGAAATAACGCCGACAGGCGAGGAAAAGGGCGACACAGGTCGCCCTTTCTTTTTGCGCTTCGCTACGCTTCGAAGCGATGCAAGGCAGCGCCGGTATCACCGAAGGCACGCCTGGAGAATCAAATTGGCCCCGGGCCTCGGGCGCCATGGCCGACGTATAATTCAGCGGTACTCTTACCCCCTCTTCCTGAATTCCCACGAGGGATAATCAATCGAGTGCTGCGAAGGCCGTATGCGCTACTGGCTGATGAAGTCCGAGCCGGACGAGTTCTCGATCGATGATCTCGCAGCGGCGCGCGGGCGCACCACGCCATGGTTCGGCGTGCGCAACTATCAGGCGCGCAATTTCATGCGCGATCAGATGCGCCCCGGGGATCAAGCCTTCTTCTATCATTCGAGCTGCCCGGAACCGGGTATAGCGGGCATCGTCGAGATCGTCTCGGGCGCAATCCCGGATGAAACGCAGTTCGAGCCGAACGGCCCCTACTTCGACCCTGGAGCAACCCGGGAAGCGCCGCGCTGGTATTGCGTAAAGGTCCGGCTGGTGAAAAAGACCCCGCTGGTAAGCTTGGCCGATCTGCGCGGCGAGCGAGCCCTGGCCGGCATGCGCGTTTTGGCCCGCGGCAACCGCTTATCGATCACGCCGGTCGAGACGAACGAATGGAATTGCATCGTAAATAAACTGATGGTGAAACGGTGACCTCACTGCAAAACGATACCCTGATTCGCGCGCTGCTGAGGCAGCCGACCGAATACACTCCCGTGTGGCTGATGCGCCAAGCGGGCCGCTACCTGCCCGAGTACAACCAGACGCGGCGCGGCGCGGGAAGCTTTCTTGCCCTATGCAAGTCGCCCGCATTGGCGACCGAGGTGACGCTGCAGCCGCTCGATCGTTTTGGGCTCGATGCGGCGATTCTGTTTTCCGACATCCTCACCATTCCCGACGCCATGGGTCTCGGATTGTATTTTGCCGAAGGCGAGGGACCGAAATTCGAGCGGCCGCTGCGCGATGCCGCTGCGATCCGCAAGTTGGCGGCGCCCGATCCGCTCGGCGAACTGCGTTACGTCATCGATGCGGTGTCCGAGATCCGCCGTGCACTCGCGGGCAGGGTGCCCCTGATTGGATTTGCCGGCAGTCCCTACACCCTCGCCTGTTACATGGTCGAAGGCGGCGCCAGCGACGATTTCCGCAATATCAAGGCGCTTCTATACGGCGAACCGGCGCTCCTGCACCGCATACTGGAAGTCAATGCCCAAGCGGTGGCAGCGTATCTCAACGCTCAGATCGAAGCCGGCGCACAGGCAGTCATGATTTTCGACACCTGGGGCGGGAACCTGGCACACGACGCCTACCGGCGCTTTTCACTCGATTACATCCAGCGCGTGCTCGCCGATCTCAGGCGCGAACACGATGGCGAACGCGTACCCAGCATCGTCTTCACCAAGGGCGGCGGCCTGTGGCTCGAAGCCATCGCCGCCTGCGGCTGTGATTGCGTCGGCATCGATTGGACCTTGGACCTCGCCGAGGCCAGGCGGCGCGTTGGGGCGCGCGTCGCGCTGCAGGGTAACCTCGACCCGGCGGTGCTGCTCTCGTCGGTCGACGCCGTCCGCCGCGAAACGGCCCGGGTGTTGGCGGAGTTCGGCGCCGGCCCCGGCCACGTGTTCAATCTCGGCCACGGGATTTCCCAGTTCACCCCGCCCGAGCATGTTCGGGAACTGGTCCAGGAAGTGCACGAGCAAAGCCGCAAGTATCATTTGTGAACCAGACTTGAGCCCTTCGGAAGCCCGCGCCCCTATTGGACTTATGCACAGTCCCCCTTAAAACCCCACGGCTGGCGCGGCGTTCCGGGCATCTCCCTCTAGAGGTATTGCAGTCCTTTGATTTTTATCATATTTGCCGGATGCCTCCGAATTGTGCAAATGGAAATTCCCCTTTATTCGGCGCGAGTTACAGTTTTGTGACTGAGTTGTCCACAAAGTTACCCACATAATCTGTGAACAACCCCAAAAAGCCCTGCTTGTACAAGCAATTCAGCGGTATTCCTGATGCGAAATCTGACTAGCTCGACAAATCTGTTTGTCTGCGGATGATGTTCGTGCGCGTCGCCATCGATGTGCCCTTGCCGCAATTGTTCGATTATCGCTGCGACGAAGCCACGCACGAGGACGTCGGCCGTCGCGTACTGGTGCCGTTCGGGAAAAAAAATGTCGTTGGCGTCATCGTCGAGATCGCAGCGCATAGCGAGATCGACGCGGAGAAACTGCGCCCGGCCGAACGCATCCTGCGCGACGCGCCTCCGCTTACGCCCGATTGGATGGAACTGGCGCGCTTCTGTTCGGGCTATTACCAGCGCTCCCTGGGCGAAGTGGTGCTCGCGGCATTGCCCCCGCGCCTGCGCCATCCCAGAGCGCTGCCCGGACCTCAGCCCGACTTCGAGATCACCTCCGCGGGACGCGAGGCGCTCTTGCATCTGCACGCGCGAGCGCGCACCAAACGCGAACTTCTGGAACGCCTCAGCCGAGCGCCGCTCACCTCGCCTGAGGTCGCTCAAGCGGGTACGGGGGCTCGACCGATGCTGCGCGAATTCCTCGCGGACGGCTGGATACGCGCCATCGAGCCGCAGCGTGCGCAAGCGCGGTTCGTGGCGCGTTACCTCCTGACCGAGGAGCAACGGCGCGCACTGGACGCGATTGCCGCGTCGGCGGCGTCGTTTGCCGTGTTTCTTCTATTCGGAGTCACGGGCAGCGGCAAGACGGAGGTGTATCTCCGGCTGATTGCGAACCGGCTCGATGCCGGCATGCAATCGCTGGTTCTGGTGCCGGAGATCGCATTGACTCCCGCGCTGGAGAGCGCGTTCCGCGAGCGCTTTCCCGGCGCCAGCATCGTCCTTCAGCACAGCGGCATGGCCGAAGGCATGCGCGCGCGCGGCTGGCTGGAGGCTCAGTCGGGACACGCCGACATCGTGCTCGGCACGCGCTTGGCGGTATTCGTCCCGCTACCGAGGCTCGGGCTCATTGTCGTCGACGAAGAGCAGGACCCCTCCTACAAGCAGCAGGAGAGCCTGCGCTATTCGGCGCGCGATGTCGCCATCGTGCGCGCGCGCTCGGCGGGCGTGCCTGCGGTGCTGTGCTCGGCCACCCCCTCGCTGGAGAGTTGGCGACGCGCGAGCAGCGGTCGCTACACGCTGCTGCGGCTGTCGCGCCGCGCGCACGAGGCCTCCGTTCTTCCGGTGGTACGGCTGGTCGATACTCGAACCGTCCCGGTAAAAGAGGGTGTCTCCGAAACGCTGGCCGAGGCGATCGCTCAACGGCTCGCGCGCGGCGAACAATCGCTCATCTTCCTCAATCGGCGCGGCTATGCGCCCGTGCTCTCGTGCGTGAAGTGCGCGTGGGTGAGCGGTTGCAGCCGCTGCTCTGCGCGCCTGGTTGTGCACCTGAAAGAGCGAGCGCTTCGCTGCCACCATTGCGGCCTCGCCGAGCGCGTTCCGCGCGCGTGTCCCGAATGCGGCAATCTCGACTTGCAGCCGTTCGGACGCGGAACGCAACGGCTGGAGTCGTCGCTTGCCGGGCGCTTTCCCGCTGCACGCATTCTTCGCATCGACCGCGATACCGCGCGCAGGCGCGGGAATCTCGAGCAGATGCTCGATCGCATCGGCGCGGGCGAAGCGGATATTCTCGTCGGTACGCAGATCCTGGCCAAAGGACATCATTTCGAGCGGCTGACGCTGGTGGGCGTGGTCGACGCCGACGCCGGCCTGTTCGCCGCCGATTACCGCGCGCCGGAGCGGATGTTTGCTCAAATGGAGCAGGTAGCCGGACGCGCAGGACGCGTTGAATTGGCCGGCGAAGTGCTGGTACAAACGCGCTACCCGCGCCATCCGCTTTACGCGGCGCTCGAGCGGCACGACTTCGAGGGTTTTGCGCAGGTGCTCCTGAAAGAACGCCGGCAGGCAGGCTTTCCGCCGTTTGTCTGCGAAGCGGCGCTGCGCGCCGAGGCCGAAGAAATTGCCGCGGCGCTCAAGTTTCTGCGCGAGGCGGCCGAACTGGCCCGACGCGATTGCGACGGGGTCACCGTGTTCGACCCTTCTCCCATGCTGCTCGAGCGGCTGGCCGGACGCGCGCGCGCGCAGCTGATCGTTCAATCCAACTCGCGAGGGCGGCTGCAGTCGTTTCTTCGCAAGTGGGGCCTGGGGCTCCGCGCCCTGCGCGCGCCGGGCGTGCGCTGGCATCTGGACGTGGATCCGACGGAATTCTAGCCAACTATATTTGGAATCTTGCTTCCAGTATTGCGATGTTGCGCGGACGAAAGCCGTCCGCGCGGATGACTGAACACCCACGCGCGGCCCCTAAATTCTCGATCCTAGACCCTCAATCCTGAACGGTATAATACGGACCCCTTCCCGGTCGCTTTTTGCCTCCCATCAACGCAATGTCCGCCGAAATCAGGTCCCATCTCATCGAGCTGTTGACCCACGCGCTCGCCAAAGTCGCGCCGCAGCAGCCCGCATCCATGATCTCACTCGAGCGGCCCAAGCAGGCGCAGCACGGCGACTATTCGTGCCCCGCGGCAATGCAATTGGCAAAATCGCTCCGGCGCAGCCCGCGCGAACTGGCCCAGGAGTTGATCGCGGCTCTGCCCGCCTCCGAATGGCTCGCAGGCGCTGAGGTCGCAGGCTCCGGCTTCATCAATTTGCGTGTGCGCAGCGCAGCCAGGCAGCATGTGGTGAAGACCATAATCGACCAAGGCAAGCACTTCGGATGCTCCGACCGGAGACAGGGCCGACCGGTGATGGTGGAATTCGTATCGGCAAACCCGACCGGTCCGCTGCACGTCGGGCACGGGCGCCAAGCGGCGCTAGGCGATGCCATCGCGGCGCTGCTCGAGGCGCAGGGCTGGCGCGTCACGCGCGAGTTCTACTACAACGACGCGGGGACCCAGATCGAGATTCTGGCACTTTCGGTGCAGGCGCGGGTGCGCGAGCGCCTGGGCGAGGTCGTCGAATTCCCCGCCGACGGCTATCACGGCGACTACATCCGCGAACTGGCGGAAAGGTACCTCGCTGCAGGCAACACCGATGGCGAAGACCTCGAAGCGATACGCCGCTTTGCCATTGCCGCTCTGCGCGCCGAGCAGGACGCCGATCTGATCGCCTTCGGCGTGCGCTTCGAGAGCTATTACCTGGAATCCTCCCTTTACGCCGACGGCCGCGTCGATGCAACCGTGCGCGCGCTCATCGATGCGGGCAAGACCTACGAGAAGGACGGCGCGCTGTGGCTCAGGACCACCGAGTACGGCGACGACAAGGACCGCGTCATGCGCAAGTCCGACGGCACCTACACCTACTTCGTGCCCGACGTCGCTTATCACATCACCAAGTGGGAGCGCGGCTTCTCCCGCGCGATCAACGTGCAGGGATCCGACCATCACAGCACGGTAACGCGGGTGCGCGCCGGATTGCAGGCGCTCTCGGGCAGCCTGTGCCGCGGTATCCCGCAGGGGTATCCCGATTACGTGCTGCACAAGATGGTGACGGTGATGAAAGGCGGCGAGGAGGTCAGAATTTCCAAGCGCGCCGGCTCCTACGTGACCCTGCGC
This sequence comes from Betaproteobacteria bacterium, assembly GCA_016210745.1. GTDB lineage: Bacteria > Pseudomonadota > Gammaproteobacteria > Burkholderiales > SG8-39 > JACQTO01. The sequence goes on along the minus strand of JACQTO010000102.1, from coordinate 9,565 downwards.
GAGCTGATCGACGAAGTGGGGCGCGACGCAACCCGATTTTTCCTCGTTTCGCGCCGCGCCGATTCCGAGTTCGTCTTCGACGTCGACTTGGCAAAGTCGCAATCGGAGGAGAATCCGGTCTACTATGTGCAATACGCGCATGCGCGCATTTGTTCGGTGCTGGAGCAGTGGCGAATCCAGGACCGCGACGCGGACGAGCAATCGCTTGCCGGCGCCGACCTCGGCCCCCTCGAGGGCGCGCGCGAGCTCGCGTTGCTGCAGCGTCTGGGCGAATATCCCACCGTGATCGAGACGGCGGCCCGCGAGGTTTCTCCCCACCAGATCGCGGTGTACCTGCGCGAACTAGCGGGGGAATTTCACAGTTACTATAATGCCGAGCGGTTTCTCGTAGCCGACGCACGCGCCAAGGTGGCGCGCTTGGCGCTTGCCAGCGCGGTCAGGCAGGTGCTTAGAAACGGCCTCGCCCTGATCGGCGTGAGCGCCCCAGAGAAGATGTAGCAGCCAAGGAGTGGATAGAAACATGTGGCGGGACGAGTGAGCAGAGACTACAAACCCAGGCAGGCATCGAAATCCGGCAGCGCACTTCTGCTCGGGCTGTTCATCGGCTTTTTGCTCGGCCTGGGCGTTGCGGCGGCCATCGCCGTGTACTTCTTCAGGACGCCGGTTCCCTTTCTCAACAAAGCCAAACCGCCGGAAAAGGCGGCGCCTGCGGGACAAGCGCTGGCCGATGCCCCCAAGGCGGCAACACCCGAAGGGGCCAAACCTCGCTTTGACTTCTATCGCATCCTCCCCGGCCAGGAGGAGACTGTCACCCGCGAACAGCTCAAACAGGCAGCGCAGAATCAGGCCAAATCGGCTGCGCCCAGCAACGAGCTCTATTTCCTGCAGGCCGGCTCATTCCAGAATCCCGCCGATGCCGACAATCTGAAAGCAAAGTTGGCCCTGCTGGGCTTCGAGGCGAACATGGAATCGACCAATCTGGCGGAAAAGGGCGTTTGGTACCGGGTCCGGCTGGGACCGTACGCGAAGGTCGATGACTTGGACCGGGTGCGCTCGCAGCTGGCGCAGAACGGAATCGACGCGTCACTGGTCAAGATTCGAGATAGCGGGCCAAGAGATGCTGCGCCCAAGGCCGCCGACCCCGCGCCGAAGAATTGAAGGAGTCCCGATGCTCAATCGATTGCTGATCGCTGTACTGGCCATGTTTTTTGTTGCTGTCGGTGCGCAGGCGCAGCAGGGCAAGCCTCCGCAGGAAGGCATCGATTTCCTCACGCTCAATCCGCCTCAACCGACCGACTCCGGCGGAAAGATCGAGGTGACCGAGTTTTTCTGGTACCGCTGCCCGCACTGTTTCTCGCTGGAGCCGGTTCTGGAGCCCTGGGTCAAAAAACTGCCGCGCGACGCGCAGTTCAAGCGCGTACCAGCGATTTTCAACAACGAATGGGCGCTCGACGGACGCATTTTCTACGCGCTGGAGGCAATCGGCGAGGTCGAGCGGGTGCACAGCAAACTGTTCGATGCCATTCACAACGGCGGCGGCGTGCGTCTGAAGGGCGAGGCTTACGTGAAGTGGGTCGCCGAATGGCTGCTCAAGAACGGCGTCGACATGGCGAAGTACGATGCCGCCTTCCGGTCCTTTTCAGTCGATACGAAACTCAAGCGCGCCGCACAGATGACCCAGGCCTACAAGATCGACGGCGTGCCGGCAATCGCGGTCCATGGCCGTTGGGTCGCCACCGCCACCATGAGCGGGGAGCGCAACGCGATGTTGAGGGTCACCGATTTTCTGATCGGCGAGGCGCGCAAGCGGCCTGTGAAAAAATAGGATTTTGGATTCGGGATTCGGGATCCAGGGGAAGTTAGCCGCGCTTCGCGCGGCCCCTAAAACCCAGGCCGGGCGAGCCGGGACCAAGGAAGCTGGTTTTGCCGTTTATCGATCTCCCCTTTTCGTGCAGTTGCAAGCAACTGCACGAAAAGGGGAGACGAATTTAGAAACCAAATCTTCCCCTGGATCCTAAATCCTGTCTCCTGCCTCCTGAATCCTGCACTTATCGCACGGCGCCGGTGCGCGCAATCGGAAGGCCTGCGGCGCGCCAGGCCTCGACGCCGCCGCGATACCAATAGACGCGCGAGTAGCCAAGCGCCACGGCTCGCAGTGCCGCGTTGTAGGAAAGCCAGCACTGCGGGTTCACGCAAAACCAAACAAGCGGTTTCGCCTTGTCGCCGCCCGTCGTTTTGGCGAGCCATTGCGCCAGTTCTGCCTGCAGGGGATCGATGAAGTTAGCCCCGCGGCCGGCCCCGGCAAGCCATAGCGCACCCTCTATGGTGAGGCGGCCTTCACCGGAGGCGACGTCGATCAAGAGCGGCCGGTCGGTCCCGGCCATCATCTCCTTGAGCTCGCCGGTGCGCACCACGCGAGCGCCCGGAATCTCCCGCGGCGTAGGCGCGGTATACGGGGGCCGGCGCAGGCTCTGCGAGGGCGCCACGCCCCAGTCGCGATCCTCATCGGCGTAGCCCTGCGCGAGGACCCCCAGCGGGGCCAGCGCAATCAAGGCTATCAGGGTTCGAAGGCGCCTCATGGCCCAAGGGTAGGCAAACAGGGCGCGCGGCGCAAGCTCTGCCTATGGCAAAGCGCGTTCGAGCGTTCTATGATGACGGTAGCAACGGTTCGGAGAACAACGATGATTCTGCTGAGACAGTGCGCTAGGCTCGCGGCCGCGTTGGCGCTCGCGTTGTTCGCATCGCTCGCAGCTGCCCAGACCGCGCCCACGAACAGCGTACTGCAGCTTGATCCGCCGCTGCCGGTTGCCACCGGCAGCCGCATCGAGGTGATCGAGTTCTTCTACTACGGCTGCCCGGTCTGCTACGAGCTGCAGCCGCATCTGTCGCGCTGGATGGTGCAGGCACCGGAGTATGTCGCCCTGATCCGGGTGCCGGCGTTGTCATCGGAGAACTGGGAGCCGTTCGCCAAACTCTATTACACGCTGGAATCGCTGGGCGAGGTCACCCGGCTGCATTGGCCGGTGTTCGACAATTTTCACTTCGATGATGTCAGGCTGAACGAAGAAAACGTCATGCTCGACTGGGTAGGACGCAACGGCATCGATCGACAGAAATTCGCTGCAACCTACCGCTCGCCCGAGGTGCAGGCACGGGTCACGCGCGCGCGGAACATGGTGAACAACTACGGTGTTCGCGGCGTCCCGGCCCTCGTCGTCGACGGCAAGTACCTGAGTTCGCCGCGGCTCGCCGGCGGCACCAAGGAACTGATCCAGGTCCTGGACCAACTCGTGCGCCGGGCGCGCAGCGAACGGCCCAACTAGCCCCCCGATCTCGGCGCGCGAAGCGACGGGGCGCACAGCACGCCCCACCGCTCGCCCAACGTCCCATGAAGCAACACGGCCATTGCCGGGTAGTGACCCGCCTTCCTCAATGGCGGCAACGTCCCAATCTCTCGTAAACATCACGATTTTCCAGCATGAACACGCTGCCGAAACAGATTCACATCAAAGAGGAAGGTCCGCGCGAAGGCTTTCAGTTCGAGAAAGGTCCGATTCCGACTGCGCGCAAGATCGAATTGATCGATGCGCTTTCCCGGACGGGTGTCAAGCAAATGCAGATCGTGTCGTTCGTGAATCCCAAAGCGGTGCCCGGCATGGCCGACGCCGAGGAGGTGGTCAGGGGCATCACCCCGGTACCGGGCGTCGCCTATACGGGGTTGTGGTTCAACGACCAGGGCCTAGAGCGTGCGATCAGCACCGGACGCCTCGAGATCAAGGGATCGATCAACCTCAGCGCATCGGCGAAATTTCTGCAAAGGAATCTCAATCGAGCGCCGCAGCAGCAAATCGCCGTGACGCGGGGCATGATCGACACCTACCGTCAAAAGAACATCGAAGTCGAGCGCGCCACCATCATGGCCGCGTTCGGCTGCAACTTCGAAGGCGATGTGTCCGCAGATCGGGTCGTCGACCTCGTCGGGCAGCTTGTCGATCTCGCAACGGAGCAAGGCATAGTGCTTGGGCGCATGTCGCTCGCCGATACGATGGCCTGGGCGACTCCGCTTTCGATCAAGCGCACGGTCGGCGCCGTGCAGGACAAATTCCCGGATCTCGATCTCGAGCTGCACCTGCACGACACGCGCGGAATGGGGATCGCCAACGCTTACGCCGGCCTGGAAATGGGCGTCCAGCGTTTCGATTCATCCGTGGCCGGGCTGGGCGGCTGTCCGTTTGCGTGCCACGCCGGCGCCGCCGGCAACGTCTGCACAGAGGACTTGGTGTTCATGTGCGATGAAGTTGGTATCGAGACCGGCATCGATCTCGAAGCACTGCTCAAATGCGGCCGGCTTGCCGAGGACGTCGTCGGTCATCCGCTGCCGGGTTCAGTCATGAAAGGAGGTAGCCTGCGCAGGCTGCGCGAGAAACTCTCCAAGGCGGCAAGCGCCTGAACTGTGTCCGGCCGCGTGAGTGCGTTAATGACATCGACTCCCGCGACGGGGCGAACAACAGAAACTGCGCGCGCCGCATCGTCGGCGCCAATTCAGGCCTTGATTTCTTCGAGGTGCACGCTGACGTATGAACCCGGCGCGTCCTCGATCGCTTTCAGTCCGCCTTCGCCGGGTACGCGCGCCGGCACGCGCTCGGGACCGTTTTGGGCATCGATCCAGGCCTGCCAGTCGGTCCACCACGAGCCCTCGTTGTAGTCCGCGCCCTCCTCCCAGACCTCCGGCGTATGCGCGAGCTTGTCGTTGGTCCAGAAGCCGTACTTCTTCGCCGCCGGCGGATTGACGATACCGGCGATGTGTCCCGAGCCGCCCAGTACGAAGCGGACCGGTCCGCCAAGCCGGCGCGCGCCCCGGTAAGTCGATTTCCAAGGCGCGATGTGGTCTTCGGCCGTTGAAATGAAATAGGACGGAATCGTGATCTGCGACAAGTCGATCGGCACCCCGCCCATGGTGATTCCGCCCGGCGTGGCGAGCGCGTTCTTGAGGTACATGTTGCGCAGGTAGAAGCTGTGCATGGTTGCCGGCATGCGCGTCGAATCGGAATTCCAGTAAAGCAGGTCGAACGGAAACGGCTCCTTGCCCAGCAGGTAATTGTTGATGACAAACGACCAGATCAGGTCATTGGCACGCAGCATGTTGAAGGTCGTCGCCATCTCGGAACCCTCGAGGTAGCCCCGCTCGTTCATGCGTCGCTCCAGGTTCTGCACCTGCGCTTCGTCGATGAACACGCCGAGTTCCCCCGGGATGGAAAAGTCGAGCAGCGCGACGAAGTAGGTCGCCGAGGCAAAGCGGTTGCCCTGCTTGTTCGATCTGTCCTTTTTCCCCGCCATGTGGGCGAGCGTGGTACCGAGCAGGGTGCCGCCCAGGCAGTAGCCTATGACGTTGACCTCGCGCTCGCCGGTGGCGAGCGCTACGGCATCGAGCGCCGCAAGCGCGCCCTCGAACATGTAGTCTTCGAATCTCTTGCTGGCATGGCGCTTGTCTGGATTGACCCAGGAGACGACGAACACTGTGTGGCCCTGCTCGACCGCCCAGCGAATGAACGAGTTCTTCTGGCGCAGGTCGAGAATGTAGTACTTGTTGATCCACGGCGGGATGATGAGCAGCGGGCGCTTGTAGACCTTCTGGGTGAGCGGCTGGTACTGAATGAGCTGCATGAGATCGGTCTGAAATACCACCTTGCCCGGCGTGGTGGCGACATTGACGCCGACCTTGAACGCCTTGGTATCGGTCATTGAAATGCGCAGCTTGCCCTCGCCTCGCTCCAGGTCCTCGAGCAGGTTGTTGAGGCCCCGCAACAGATTCTGTCCGCTGGAATTGACGGTCTCGCGCAACACGTGCGGATTGGTGAGAACGAAATTCGAGGGCGCGAGCGCGTCGATGTACTGGCGGGTGAAGAAATTGACTTTCTTCTGCGTCTCCTCGCTCAAGCCCTCCACTTTCGAAACCGCGTCGTGTACGTGGCGCGCGGTGATCAGGTAGGACTGCTTGATATAGTCGAAAAGGAAGTGGTTCTCCCATTCCTCCCCGCGAAAGCGCGTATCGCTCTTATGCGGCGCGGCAATCGGCTCCGCGGCGTGACCGATCGCACGCAGCACCGAAACATGCCATAGCCGGGTGTAGTCCCAGAACAGGTTCATCTGGGTTTCAGCCAGCTTCCACGGGTTGACCAACATTTTCGCCGCAAGGTCCATGAAGGCCTTGGCGATGCCGAACTCGTCGGTGAATGCGACCCCATTGTGGCGGGGATGGCGGGCGATGAAATCGGCCAATAGCTTGGCCGAGCGCTTGGCCACTTCGGCGAATACGGGACCGGCCTCGGCCGGGTTGGGTACCTGGTGCTGCTCAGTCATTGCTGGCTCCTTGGGGAACTACTTACTCGGGGCAAGGGAACTCCCCCTCTGCCGCCTGGGCGGTAGGGCATTGGGGCGAGGGTGCGGGTTTCAGGCCGTCTTCAGGCACGCACAAAACGGAGAACGCCGTCGCCGTCTTCCGTTCGTGAAACTCGGCGTTCCTCGAAAAGAAAATGCAGGTGCGCCATGGCTTCACCCATGGCGAAATAAAGCTGCTGCGTGTCGAGTTCGCGCCGGAACAGCGTCGGGATAACATCCGCGGCCGATTGCGGCGCCTCGCAGGCTTCAAGCAATTCCCCCAGACGCAAACGGTGGTGCTCCTGGAGCTGGGCGATGCGCTCGCGCAGTCCTGCGAACGGCAGCCCGTGCGAGGGCAGCACCAGCGTATCTGCCGGCAGCGTGCCGTAGCGGCCCAGGGATTCGAGGAATTGCTTGAGCGGATTGCCTTCGGGCTCGAAGCTCATGACGCTCACGTTGGTCGTGATCTTGGGCAAGACCATGTCGCCGGCGATCAGCACCTTCAGCTCATCGCAGTACAGCGCCGCGTGTTCGGGTGCGTGGCCGTAGCCCATGATGACGCGCCAGTCGCGAGCGCCGATGCGGATCACAAGACCGTCGGTCAATCGCCGGTAGGCGCTCGGGAACTCCGGAACCGCGCTGCGGTAGCCGTTGCCGCGGTCCTTGAGCTTGTGGATATGCTCGATCGGCAGACCGTTGCGCCGGAACATCACCAGGCGATGCGCCAGCGAAAACCCGTCAACCGCTTCGCGGTAGGCGAGAGCGGAGACGAATTCGCTATAGGAAATCCACAGCTGAACGCCGAAGCGCTGCGTGAGCCAGCCGGCGTTGCCGGCGTGGTCGGGATGATGATGCGTGACGATCACGCGCCGCACCGGCGGCTCCCCTGCCGCCGTGGCAAAGAATTCGCCCCAGAGCGCGCGGGTAGGCGCGTCGCCCAACCCCGAATCCACGATCGTCCAGCCGCCCTCGTCCTCCAGTAGCCACAGATTGATGTGGTTGAGCGCGAACGGCAGCGGCATGCGCAGCCAGTGCACGCCCGGGGCGACCGCCAGGGCTCGTCCCGCAAGCGGCAGTACGGGAAACGGATAACTCAGGATCGATTCAGGGCTCATACGGAGATGCAGGGCGGCGCGCGGTAGAATTCGTCATGCAATTCGACCTTGCGCCTGGCGGAACAGAGCCGCATTTTGGCAGATAATTCCATCGGCCGCCAATGTCCCGCCTAGACCGTACCCCGACCGATATGCCCATGACCGAGCCCACCTACAGCATCGGCGAACTCGCGCGCGAGTTCGATGTCACCCCGCGCGCGATTCGCTTTTACGAGGACGAGGGACTGCTGCAGCCCGAGCGCATCGGCAGCCGGCGCATCTACGCCAAACGCGACTATGTGCGGCTGAAACTGATCCTGCGCGGCAAGCGGCTGGGACTATCCCTGGCCGAAGTGGGGGAAATGTTCGGCCTGTATGATTCCGCCCACGATGAGCGTCCGCAGTTGGTGAAGTTTCTCGCGGCGCTCGACGAGCGGCGCCGGCATCTGGAGCGCCAGCGGGCCGAAATCGACGAACTGCTCGACGAGATCCGCGCCTTCGAGCAGCAGTCCAAGAAGCTCCTCAACGAGCGCGGCAGCGGGCCGCGCTGACGAGCGTTGGTCCTGGCACGATGGGCCTTTCCCGGGAACAGAGCGATCTGCTGGAATTGATGCGGGCCGACAACGCTCGTGCCGGATTTCCTTTTGCCGCCTCGCAATTTTGGGCTAAGGAGGCCGGAGATTTTCAGCGCGTATTCGATGTGACCGGAATCAGCAAGGTCGAAAACGAGTACTTCAACACGAGGTATTCCGGGATCACCATGAATGATCCGCGATTGTACGAGTGGTTCATCAGCACCTTCTATCATCTGATCCGCAGCCGAGATCCGCTGGACTTGCTCGCCAGGCTGCAAGCCACCGCAGACACGGCCGCGGCGCATGCGGTGACGCTCGGGGGCATCAACGTCGAATTCGGCCCACCGGTCACGATCGACGGCCGGAGAATCTCCGCGGACCTGTTGTTCTCTATCTACGACTTTTATAATCTGTACGAACTCAACCCGGCGGTGGCGTCCGAGGCGCTTGTCATCGGCGATCTCGGCGCCGGGTGGGGGCGGATCGGCTACGTCTTGCTGAAGGTGAACCCGCGTCTGCGCTACCTCGTGTTCGATATTCCGGAATCGCTTCTCGTGTCCTCGGCATATCTGCCACAGCTTTTGCCCGAACTTGAACGTTCGTCGTATTTGGAAACGCGCGGCAGAGCCGCGTTTTCACGGCAAGACCTGATGCAAAAGGCGCTCTGGTTCCTGGGCTCCCAGGACCTCCTGAAGTTGCCGGCAAATGCCGTGGATCTGATGGTAAATGTCGCGAGTTTCCAGGAGATGTCCGCGGACCAGGTGAACCGCTATCTCGCGATCTTTGACGAGGTCGTCTTCGGCGGCCATGTTTATTTGCGCAACAACTACGTCGGCGTTTCGAGCCGCGTCGACCAGTACCGCATTCCCGAAGGGTGGTTGCGCCGCTTCGTTCGCGCCTCCGCCTATAGCCCGCAGTTCTACGAAGCCGGTTGGCGCGTCACGTGACATCATTGGCCTTGGCGCTCGCGCACGGAATGGCTGGCATCGCAGCAGAAATTGGGCTAACGTAGGCGGGAATTGGAGTACGCCGCAGGCCGATATCCCCGCCCGATCATCCCCCGATGGATCACTCACGGAGCCGATTGCCATGCCGATGACCGATTTCCCAGCGCTCAAATTCGCGCAGGGCGAGGACATCGACATGCTGCGCGCTACGGTGCGCCAATTCGCGCAAGCCGAGATCGCCCCGCGCGCCGCCGAGATCGACCGCACGAACCAGTTTCCCCAGGACTTGTGGAAAAAACTGGGCGGACTCGGGCTGCTGGGCATCACGGTCGAAGAGCAATACGGCGGCACCGGCATGGGTTACCTTGCCCACATCATCGCCATGGAGGAGGTGAGCCGCGCTTCGGCTTCGGTCGGGCTTTCGTACGGCGCGCATTCGAACCTGTGCGTCAACCAGATCCGCAGGAACGGCAATCAAGAGCAGAAAGAGAAGTACCTGCCCAAGCTGGTCACGGGCGAGCACGACGGCGCGCTCGCCATGTCCGAACCCGGCGCAGGATCGGACGTGGTG
>JACQTO010000096.1 GCA_016210745.1 Betaproteobacteria bacterium | reverse complement strand
TTCCAGATCCGGATCGACTTCCTTGTCGGTCTCGATCAGCAGTCCCTCGGCGCGCAGCCATTCGATGGTCGAGCGCAGGCTGCTGACATCGGGCTTCACCGCAGTGCCTTTGTTGCGTACGTTCATGCTTTGTCCTCTCCAGTTCAAGAATGACGCGAGTGGCGGTCGTTCGCGTCGTGAATTCCGTTCCTCCTTGCCGGCGCCGCTCGAACCGCCGCTTGCGCCGAGCGAATACTAGGGCCCGAGGAAACCTAGATCAATCTCGATTGACGAATCGAGATAAAACGGGTGATCGACCCGCAGGCCGCCCCCTCGAGGAAGGGCGGGTTTTCCCTCAGGGCCGCCGCAGCGGCCCCGAGAATTTCGCCTGCCCTTACTCCGAAAACATGTTGAAGAAGTAGGTGCGCAGCCACTGATTGGCGGGCTCGCGGTGATATCTCGCGTGCCAATAGAGGTTGATCTGAACCTGCGGCAGCTTGATCGGATGAGGCACGTACTTCAGGCCGAAATAGGCCGCGCCGCGCGCGGCGAACGTTTCCGGCACCGTCGCCACCAGATTGGTGGTGGGCAGAATGTCGGCCACGGAGACCCAATGCGGAACACGCAGGGGAACGATGCGCCGCACCCCGGCGCGCAGCATGATTTCGTTCATCCTGGCGTGGCCCGTTCCCGGTGCAATGACGATGACGTGTTCGGCCGCCGCAAACTCGGTCGGCGTGATCTTGGGCTTGTCCAGCGGGTGACCCTTCCGGAACAGGCAAACATAGCGCTGTGGGAAAAGCCGGCGCTGAAAGAAATTGGTCTTCAGGACCGGAAGAGCGCCCACTGCCAGGTCAACCTTGCCGTGGGCCATGTCCTCCGGAAGATTCGCCGCGTGTCGCACCGATGCCATGGTCACATGGGGGGCATCCTGCGAGAGCGCCGCCATGAACCTCGGCAAAAAAAAGACCTCTCCGATGTCCGCCATCGAGAGGGTGAAATTGTGCGTTGCGGTAAGAGGATCAAACGCGCCCTGCTCGTTCAGGGCGCCGTTGATGGTATGCAGCGCGTCGGCAATCTTCTCTATCAGTTTCTCGGCAAAGGGGGTCGGCAGCATGCCCCGCCCCGTACGGACAAAGAGCTCGTCGCCGAGGATACGGCGCAGACGATTCAGCGCGCTGCTCACCGCCGGTTGCGACAGCTCCAGCGAGGCCGCGGCCGCCGACACCTGCCGGTCTTTGATCAGTTGCTGAAACACCACCAACAGGTTCAGGTCGATATCCTTGAGCCGCATGGCAAGCCCGTATTATTCATGCAATCAATATCGAGTATAGGGTACATGTCATTTGTTTGTCTTTCGTATTGCGCGATGATGTGGCGCACGGACTGCTGCCGAGGGCAAGGGACCGGGGGCAGATGATCCGGCGCGGTGACAGGTATCGGGAAAGCACGCACAGGAGGAGACGCAAATGGCTGCGCCGCAAGCGACCAAGCGGGTATGTATCGATGTGGGCGGGACCTTCACCGACTGCCTTGTCATGGAAGAGACCGGGCTGCTGGAGAAGTTCAAGGCATCCACGACCCCGAGCGATCCGACGCAGGGCTTCATGGACGCCATGGGAAAAGCAGCACGCCATTACGGCGTCAGCGTCGGCCAATTCCTGGGCCAGATCGAAGTCCTGGTACACGGCACCACGCTCGCCACCAACGTCATGTTGACCGGCCGCGGCGCCAAGGTCGGCATGCTGACCACCAAGAACTTTCGCGACATGCTGGAAATCCGGCGCGCCATCAGGCCGACCAACGTGTCGCTCTACAATCTTTTCATTCCGCCCAACCGCCCGCTGATCCCGCGTTCGCGCCGCATCGGCGTCGAGGAGCGCACACTCTATACCGGCGAGATCGCGACCCCGCTCAACGAGAAGGAGGCCGCCGAGGCGGTGATGAAGCTGAAGGGCCAGGGGGTCGAGTCGATCGCCGTATCCTTCTTGCACTCCTACGCCAACCCCGCCAACGAACTGCGCGCCGCAGCCATCTGTCGCGAGATCGCGCCCGAGATCTTCGTCACGACTTCGCACGAAACGCTGCCGGTATGGCGCGAATTCGAGCGCTTCAGCACAACCGCCGTCGGCGCCTACGTCGGCCCGGCGGTGGGCCGCTACCTGACCTCGCTCGATCGTGCGCTGAAGGAATCCGGCTTCCGCGGCACCTTCCTGGTGATGCTCGCCAACGGCCTGGTGCAGAATGTCCGCGAATGCATGCGCCGCCCGGTCTTCCTGCTGCATTCCGGGCCCGCCGCGGCACCATCGGGCGCGGTCCACCTGGGGCGCCATCTCGGCAGCGACAAGCTGCTGTCGATCGACATGGGCGGCACCAGCTTCGACGTCTGCCTGATCAACAACGGCGAGATCCCGGCCACTACCGAGCACTGGGAAAGCGACCAGCGGGTCGCCATCAAGATGGTGGATATATCCAGTATCGGCGCCGGCGGCGGTTCGATCGCCAGGGTCGATTCGCTCGGCCTGTTGCGCGTGGGGCCGGAAAGTGCCGGCGCCGAGCCGGGGCCGGCCTGCTATGGGCGCGGCAAGGACGCCACCGTTACCGACGCCAACCTGGTGCTGGGCTACGTACCGGCTGACTATTTCCTGGGCGGCGAAATGGCGATCGACGCCCAGGCATCGAGAAACGCCATGCGCCCGCTCGGCGAGCGTCTCGGCATGAGCGAGACCGAGGTGGCCGAAGCCATCTTCCGCACCGTCAACGCCAACATGGCCGACAAGATCACCGAGGTCTCGACCAAGCGCGGCCATGACGTGCGCGACTGCGTGATGATCGCCGGTGGCGGCGGCGGCGCCATCCACGCCGGTTTCATCGCCGATAGCCTGGGCGTGCGCAAGGTGGTGGTGCCCCCGGTTGCGGCGCTCTACAGCGCCTTCGGCATGTTCTCCATGGACATCGGCCAGGACTATGCGCGCTCCTTCGTCAGCCGCGCCGACAGCATCGACCTCGCGGCGCTGAACCGCGTCTACGGGGAATTGGAGGCCGAAGCCCTGGCATCGTTCAAGGCTCACGGCATCTCTGCCAAGGACGTGACGTTCAAACGCACCGCCGACATGCGCTATGTCGGGCAGTTCCACGAGGTCGAAGCCGACGTAGCGAACGGCACGCTCACCCAGGAGCATATCGCGGCCACCGTCGCCTTCTTTGGCCGCAAGCACGAGGAGCTGTACACCTTCTCGATGCCTTGGAAACAGGTCGATATGCTCACCTTGCGCCTGAAGGCCACCGCTCCCAGGGCGCCGTTTTCCCTGCCGGAGGCCGGCAGGAGCAGCAGCACCGACGCGGGAGGCGCGCTGAAGCGCAGGCGCACCTGCCGTTTCGGCGGCCGCGACGTCGACACGCCGGTCTACGACGGCGAGAAAGTCCTCGCCGGCAACGTTATCCGCGGGCCCGCCGTCATCGAGGAGACCACCACTACCGTCGTCATCCCCGAGGCCTATATCTGCTCGGTGGACAAGCACAAGAACTACGTGCTCACGCGGGTGCAAGAAGCGCGTGCGAACGACGCTGCGGAACCTGCGAGCAAAGTCATCGGCAAGCCCCGGGTCGATGCAACCACGGTCGCCACCGTCTGGCACTCGATGCAAACGATCTGCAAGGAGATGCGCCACCTGGTCGACCGCACCGCCCAGAACTACCTGATGGGCCAGCTGCACGATCTCTCGGTCGGCATCTGGGGCGCCGATGGCTCCGCGATCGCCGTCCCGGTCGGCCTGCCGGTGCAGTTTCTCGGCACCACCTTTGCCGTCCAGGATTTGGTCAAGAACTTCGCCGGCAACATCAATCCGGGCGACTTGTTCCTGACCAACGATCCCTATCACGGCGGTCACAATTGCCACCTGCCCGACTGGGGCTTCTTCCGCCCGATCTTCTACAAGGGCGAGTTGCTGTTTTTCACGCTCTGCCGCGGCCATCAGATGGACACGGGCGGCTCCTTTCCCGGCGGCTATTTCCCGAACGGCTTCGATATCCACGCCGAGGGCATCTGCATTCCGCCCATCAAGGTCTACGACCGCGGGCGCGAGCGCGCCGACGTCATCAACCTGATCCTCAACAACGTGCGCTTCCGCGATGGCGTTCGGATCGATCTCCAGGCCATGATCGGCGCCACCGTCATGTGCGAGAGGCGGATGACGGCGCTGCTCGACACTTATGGCAAGGAGACCGTGTTCGCCTGCGTCGAGGAGATGCTACTGCGCACCGAAAAGGCGGTGCACGAGGAGATCCGCAAGATACCGGACGGCGTATACACCGGGGCTGCTGCGACCGACGATGATGGCACCGTCCTCGATGAGCAGGTGTGGGTGCGCACGCGCGTCACGGTGGCCGGCGAGGAGTTGAGCATCGACTTCTCCGAAAGCGACGGCCAGCGCAAGGGCTTCATCAACAGCGTTTACGCCGCCACCTACGGCAATGCCATCGCCGCCGCGCTCTTGTACTTCGATCCGGCGCTGGCCGACTACCACAACCAGGGCACGATGGCCTCGCTGAAGGTAATCGCGCCGACCGGCCTGGTGGTCAATTGCCAGTACCCGGCGACCGTCGGCGCCTCGCCGGTGAATGTCGGCAATCAGGTGATGGAGGCGGTGATCGAAGCCTTGTCGAAGGCGATGCCGCACCGGGGCGTCGCCGCCTGGGCCAAGCATCGCGGCGACTACACGTTTGCGGTCGATCCGCGCAGCGGCGAGCGCTATGTGCGTACCACCTTCGACTACGACGGCAGCGGCGGCGCGGTGTGGGGTTTCGACGGCTATCCGGGACTCAGCTCGATGACGGCGCTCGGCGCCGTTACCCGGGGCAATGTCGAGGAGGAAGAGATCCGGCTGCCGTGGCGGCTGCTGAAATACGAGTTCGTGAGCGATTTTACCGGCGCCGGCCGTTGGCGCGGCGGCCCAGGGGTCCACTGGGAAGCGCTAAACGAGGGCTCGGCAGGCCAGATGGCCACGGGCAGCTCCGACGGTGATGTGGTGCAGGGATGCGGCGCAGTAGGCGGTCTTCCGTCGCCGGTCTGCCGTACCTATATGCGCCGCAACGGCGAGGAGATCCGCATCAAGCCCCACCGGATGATGGACGTGAAGGAACGCGACATCCTGGTCAAGCATTCCAGCGGCGGCGGCGGCGTCGGCAACCCCGCGCAGCGCGATCCGGAGATGGTGCGCGAGGACGTGGAGAACGAGCTGGTGTCCGTGTCGGCCGCGAAGGAGATCTACAAGGTCGTCATCGATCCTGTGTCCCGCAAGCTCGATATCGAGGCGACGAAGGCGCTCAGGGCCCGTTCGTAGCCTGCATGCGTGAGCGGGGTATAAGATGCCCGCAGCCTCGCCCGTCCTGACTTGCCGATTCGCCGGTTGACCGGGCAGGTGAGCATCGGGCGGCGTCGGCACCGGGGAGGTGAAGCGGCGATAGAACGGCGGCGATGGAACAGCGCCGTGTGCGTGACGCGGGATGGAAAGACGGGAGGAGCAGATGCCTGAAGGTCTCACCGAAACACTCCAGTGGCAGTATCTGGACAAGATGCTGCTGATACGCCGATTCGAGGAAACCGTCGTGAAGCTGGCTGACGGCGGTCATTTCCGCGGTCACTACCACCTATATATAGGTCAGGAGGGAACCGGCGTCCCTGGGATACTGGCGCTGGGACCGAAGGACCGTCTGGCAACCACCCACCGCAATCACGGGCATATTCTGGCGCGCGGTGCTGATCCCGGCGCGGGTCTGGCCGAAATTCTGGGGCGTGCCACCGGGCTGAACGGAGGTCGCGGCGGCACGATTCACCTGTGCGATCCGGCGCTCGGATTCCTGTCGACCTCGGGCGTCGTGGGCGGATGCATCAGCCTCGCCGTCGGCGGCGGCTACGCCTGTGCCCAGCGGCGCGATGGCTCCGTCACCATGGCTCTGTTCGGGGACGGGGCGCTCGAAGAGGGCGTGAGCTTCGAGGCCCTGAACATCGCCTCGCTGTGGCGCCTGCCGGTCGTCTTCCTGTGCGAGAACAACAGCGCCGGAGCAATGGGCATGGCCAAAGGCGGTTACCCGACGCTGGTGCATGCGAGCAGCGATTTGCTCCTGATCCCAAAGTCGCTCGGCATCTACAGCGTCCGCGTCGATGGGGTCGACGTTGCTGCGGTGCACGCCGCGGCAACGCAAGCGGTTGCCCAATGCCGATCGGGGCAGGGGCCCGTTTTCATCGAAGCGATGACGCCGCGCTGGGCCGGCAGCGATCCACTGTGGCCGGTGCTGGCAACCGGGGTCACCGATCTGCGAATGGCGACCGGTGAGTTGGGCACCGACGGCCCACATAGGGAGTGGTACGACTACTACGATCCGGTTCTGCGGCTTGCCCGCGAGATGGCAAAGGGCGGCGCCGAATCGGTACGAAGAATCTTCGCGCTCGATGAGGCAGCGCGCAAGCGCATCGCCGACGCCGCCGAGTTTGCCGTGGCGAGCCCGTTGCCCGCCCCCGAGACGGCGTTGAATCACGTCTTTGCACAGGAGTCCACCGCATGAGCGAAAGAAAACAAAGCTATGCGGCCGCGCTGGTGGATGCGCTCCATGACGGCCTTGGTGCAGATTCGCGCGTGAGCATCATCGGCGGCTACGTGCTGGGGCTCGGCCCGCAGCGCACGCTGACCGACCGCCTCAAGCAGGATTTTCCGGATCGCGTCTTTGATCCGCCGACCTCGGAAGCAGGCAACGCCGCGGTCGGCATCGGCGATACGCTTTCGCGCTGTCTCATCGAGCGCGAAAATCCTGCGTACGGATTCGGCGCCGCCCTTTGCCAT
>JACQTO010000095.1 GCA_016210745.1 Betaproteobacteria bacterium | reverse complement strand
GGGTCTGAAAGGCGCGCTCCGAGACGTCGTTCACGATGCAGTAGCCGGCCACGTGGTCGAGCGCCTTTTCCACCGAAACGTATTGCGACTTGGCGCCGATCACCACCCCCAGTTCCACTTCCCAGTCGAGCTTGGTCGAGTTGCGCGGCTGGATGACGTCGTCGTAGGGGCCGTTGATGCAGGTCGTCGCTTTCAGGAAAATCACCGGCTCCGAGGGAATCTGCAGTCCGGCCTCCTGCGCGTGGTCGGCGTAGTTCAGCCCGATGGCGACGAACTTGGATATGCCCGTGTAGGGCACGCCGAAGCGCGGATTGGAGCGCACCAGCGGCAGCGACTCGGGCCGAATTTTCCTCAGCTTGGCCAACCCGCGCGGCGAGATGGTCTCCTGGTCGATGTGGGACACGATCCCTGACAGATCGCGCAACTGGCCCTGCGCGTCGATCACCCCGGGTTTCTCGAATCCGTTTCTTCCCCAACGACAAAGTTTCATGCTTCGGTCCTTTCTCAGATTGTCATGCCGCAATTCGCCGAAAACGCGAAACCGTAGGCGAGCTCGGGCTCTGCGGAGGCCGGATGTAAGAGCGGCGGGTCGACGCCGACGTCGCTATTCCGCCGTATTCTTCGCTTGGCGGCAGCAGAAATGATGGCGCTGCTGCCGGCAACCCCTGCGCTTACCCTCGGCCGGTCGCTTCCCGGTGTGGAAGGCTTCCGAACAGAGGGTTTCAGCCCCCTTTTTTCTGTCCCAAATCAGGGATCGCCCCTCTTCTGCGTTCACCTCGTTAGAGCGCCCTGACGGGGTCGATTATGCTGGATTCGGCAATTGAACGCCACAAAATTGCCTCCTCCTCAGGCGCCAAAATCCCAGCGGAAAGCCTTCGGCACCCGCTATTTCAAGCTGCCAAACCTTTGCTCGGATTGCCTGAAGATCCATTATTGACGCCGATCTTCGCGATTTTCGCCGGCGGCGATCGGCGGTTGCGAATTATACAAGGCCCCACCCGGGCGGGGAAGGTTTGGTTTCTGGGGGCTTGCGGGAAAAAGCGTCGCGCAGTCCCGCGGATTGGCCTTGGCGCCTGCGGCGTACAAGCTTCGTGCGGTCCCGTGGATTTTGTCTTGGCGCCTGCGGCGAACGAGCTTCGAACAATCCCGCGGATTTGGTCTTGGCGCCTGCGGCGAACGAGCTTCGTGCGGTCCCGTGGATTTGGCGCGGAGGAACTTGCGCCGCGGCTCGGCGGTGGGACAATGCAGGCCTCAGGGCTTGCGGGGGGCGCTATGAAAACGATACGGGTTATCGTGCGGAGGCTGCTTGCCGGCGCCGTGGTCCTCGGACTGTGCTTTGCTCCCCAAGCGGGTGCGCATGGCGTCAAGGGCAAGGTGAAAAAAGGCGCCTACGGCGCCATCGCGTTTCACCGCGATTCAAGCTCCTACGGTTACAGCTACGACTTCCGAACCAGCCGCGAGGCGAAGACCGAAGCGCTCAATCAATGCAACCACCCGCAGTGCGAAGTAGTGCTGGGATTCAGGAGCGCCTGCGCCGCACTAGCCAACGGACCGAAGAAATCCGGCGCCGTCACCGGCGTAACCCGGCAGGAAGCGGAGACCAAAGCGCTAAAGAAATGCGGCGAGAAGGGATGCGAGATAGTCGCTTGGGTGTGCACGAAGTAGAACGGAAATTGGGGTCAGAGTAACATTTCCTTCGGCGGGGGAAATTGGGGTCAGAGTAACATTTCCGCGGGCACCCAGAAACGCTTTCGTTTCTCACCGAAGGAAATGTTACTCTGACCCCAATTTCCCAATTTCCCTCAGCGGCGTTTCGACTTTTTCTTTTTGCGCTTGCGGGTGGGTTTTAGGACGGTGCCGCGGCACTTCTCCGCTCCGCAGCGGCAGGGCCAGCGCTTCTTGACCGCCGGAGTCAGGGGCTCGCCCGCATCCATGTTGTAGTCGTAGGTCAGCTCTTCGCCGGCGCGGATTCTGCGAATCGCGACCACGTAGATCTTGTCGTCTTCCTCGATGGTTTCGCAATTGGGCGCGCAGGAGTGGTTGATCCAGCGCGCGCTGTTGCCCTTCGATCCGCCGTCGATGTTCACGTTCTCGGCGAGCTCGAATATGAAGGTGTGATTGTCCTCGTCCAGATACTCCGGATAGCGCCGTTCGCACTCCTTATCGGAGATGCGCTCGCCGGCGTATTCGATGACCCTCGCACCTTTGGCCAATGGCAGACGGGCGAATACGCCGCGTCCGTGAATGCTCGAGTTGCGTGTGACGATGCGCGGACCGCTGCGCGTGTTGGTTGTCTTCAATTTGTGCGCTTGATTGCGAAAAGCCGGCATTGTGGCGTCGTTGCGCGCCGCTGGCAAGTATTGGACGAAGAGAGATTGCGCTTTTAGCAAATCGCCGGGGGCTGAGTGCTTGCCCCGGCGCAGGTCAGCCGAGCGGATTCTGCCGGCGCAGCCCCTTAAACCGTGCGAAGTCGGCGTCACACGAGACAAGCACCGCATCATGGCTTATCGCGAGGGCGGCAAGATGCGTGTCGGTGGTGAGATTTCCCGCCGTTCCGGCGCCATGCAGTAGCGACTTGAGCGTATCCCAATGATCATCCTTCTCGTGGACGATATGGACGTTCTCAAGCGACAGCCAGCTTTCGACCTTCGTCATGGCTGCCTCGGGGGAAAGCGGCCGCGGGAACACGCGCCCGCTGGTGACGATGCGTAGAAATCCAAGGAGCACCACCCAGGCAAGACCGACCGGCTCGTCGTCGTTCAGAGCCTCTTCCCACCATGCGCGTGCGGCCGCGTGGCGTGCCGCGTCCGAATTAACGGCGTAAAGCAGGATGTTCAGATCGACGATTCTCACCGTCGCAGAGCCAGTTCGCGCACGACCTCCTCGTCCTCCATGGAAGCAGCGAGCGCCAATGCCTTATCCAGCCCAAGCTGAGGTGTCCCGAGGGAATGGACCTGCTCGCGGTAGACGGCGCGCTTGCGCGCCCGCGCGCCACCGGATTGCAGCCCTGCCCGAAGCGTGCGATTCAGCACCCGCGTGAGGGGCACTTTCTCCCGGCGGGCTTGTGCTTTGAGGCGCTCCAATAATGCATCGTCCACGCGGATCGTCGTACGCATGCTAGCATCATAGCATCCGGTCAATTGATGCTCAAGCATCACTCCGCACCGCCAGCGCTATCAGGACACGCCGATAGCCTGGGCAGCACTGTGAAATTTTCCCCTCGCCCCGCTTGCGGGGAGAGGGAGGAGGGCGCGTGAAATTGGAGAAAGTTCGTCGAGATTGCGCGCCCCCAACCCGACCCCTCCCCGAAACACGGTTGCTCTCCCCGCACGCGGGGCGAGGGAGGATGACGCGTGAGGTTGGAGAAAGTTCGTCGAGATTGCGCGCCCCCAACCCGACCCCTCCCCACTTGCGGGGCGAGGGAGAAAATCGCTTGAGGTGCGACGCTACGCCACGCGGCGGTCGCGGCGGCGTTCGTTGTCGGTCAGCAGGCGCTTCCGGATGCGGATCGATTTCGGGGTGATCTCGACCAGTTCGTCGTCTTCGATAAACTCGATCGCGAGCTCGAGCGTCAGCTGAATGGGCGGCGTGAGCATGATCGCTTCGTCCTTGCCCGAGGCGCGCACGTTGGTGAGCTGTTTTCCTTTGATCGGATTCACGACGAGATCGTTGTCGCGGCTGTGAACGCCGATCACCATGCCCTCGTAGACCCGGTCGCCGGGACTGACGAACATGCGGCCGCGCTCCTGCAGCTTCCACAGGGCATAGGCGACCGCGGCGCCCTGCTCGCCGGAGACCAGC
>JACQTO010000094.1 GCA_016210745.1 Betaproteobacteria bacterium | reverse complement strand
GCGCAAGCGTGGCGACCCACGCGGTGGGTAGTCTTTACAACGCTATCGGAACCGGGATTGCCACGGTGGTAAGCCGCCATACGCCCATGACGGTGCGCGTGCAGCCCTTCGCCGGCCCTCCCGCTTGGCTTCCGTCCATGGACCAGGGCGCGACCGACATGGGCGTGCTCACCAGCGCGGATGCGGTCACTTCCTACAAGGGCATCATCCACTACAAGAAGCCGTTCAAGAACGTGCGCATCCTGCTCGTCGGCGGCGCGTTGCAGCTGGGTTTTTATGTGCGCAAGGATGCGCCCATTCAAACCACGGCCGATCTGAGAGGGAAAAGGGTTCCAACCGATTTCCCCGGCATTCCGATCGTCATGCTGAGCAGCACCGCCGCGCTCGCTTCGGCCGGGCTTAGCTACAAGGACATCGTCAAGGTGCCGGTCTCGGATTTGCAGGCCGGCAACCAGGCATTCATTGAGGGGCGAACCGATGCAGGCTGGCATTCTTTGCGCAGCCCTGCGGTGGAAGAAGCCAATGCGCGGCTGGGCGGTGTGAGGTGGCTTTCGGTGAACGACAGTGCCGAAGGCGCCGCGAAGCTCGCGGCCGTCTATCCGGGAAGTTATCCGGCCAAGGTAAAGGCCGGGACTGCGACCGGGGTGCTCAACGACGTCGCCTTGCTGAACAACGACGTCTACCTGGTGGGCGCCAAGGCGCTGAGCGACGAGGCCGGCTACGCGGTGGTCAAAGCGCTGTGGGACAACATGGCGGAGTTGTGGGCCGCCTATCCCGCCCTGAAATCATGGCAGCAGGGCCGCATGGTCAGCAAGAACGCCTTCATCCCCTATCACCCCGGCGCGATCAAGTTCTTCAAGGAAAAAGGGGCGTGGGACAGCAGCATGGACGACTTGCAGGCCAAGCTTCTGGCGCAATGATGAACGCCGATGTTCGTGCGCTCCTTCTTGAAGGAGTGGACGGCTCATGAAACCGGAACTCGATGAGGGCGCACGGTTTCGGAGATTTGAGATCTTCTGGCTCCGCGAGATTCAGCGCCTGCTGCTGATCGCCATTCCTCTGGTTGCCTTGGTGGTCGGATTCGATGTCCCCGGCCGGCTGGGCACGCCCATGCTTCAGGAGCAGTTCCTGGGCGTCATGCTCATCCTGCTGCTGACCTCGGTATTCATCGGCATGCCGGCGGCGCGCGGCGCCTCGAGAAGGAAACTGCCGTGGTATGACGCAATCCTCTCGCTGCTCGGCCTGCTGGTGGGCGGTTATCTGGTGCTCTACTATCCGAGAATCGTCAACGAGATCGGTGAACTGACCGCGGATAAG
Source organism: Betaproteobacteria bacterium (assembly GCA_016210745.1). GTDB lineage: Bacteria > Pseudomonadota > Gammaproteobacteria > Burkholderiales > SG8-39 > JACQTO01. The sequence continues at coordinate 5,138 of JACQTO010000094.1, read as the reverse complement.
GTGATCCTGGGATGGATCGCCCTGGTGCTCGTCATGGAAGCCTGCAGGCGAATGACCGGCTGGGTCCTGCTGATCATCGCAGCGGTGTTCCTGCTCTATGCCCACTACTCGCACCTGTTCCCGGGCATGCTCAATGCCCGGGGAATATCCTGGTCGAAGATCGTGGTCCATCTCTACATCGATCCCAATTCGCTGCTCGGCATTCCCCTGACCATTGTTTCAACCATCGTGGTCGCTTTCATCCTGTTCGGCCAGGTGCTGTTCGCCTCCGGAGGAGGCGATTTTTTCACCAATATCGCCACCGCTCTGCTGGGAAGATTTCGGGGAGGCGCCGCGAAAATGTCGGTCGTCTCCAGCGCGCTGTTCGGGACGATTTCGGGCAGCCCGGTGGCCAACGTGGTGATGACGGGATCGGTTTCGATCCCGTTGATGAAGAAGACCGGCTACCAGCCCCATGTGGCGGGAGCCGTGGAATCGGTGGCCTCCACCGGCGGCCAACTCATGCCTCCAGTCATGGGCGCTGCGGCCTTTGTCATGGCCGAATTCCTGCACCTCCCGTACGCCGAAGTGGCGCTTGCCGCCCTGCTGCCCGCCCTGCTTTATTACCTCGCATTGTTCGTGCAGGTCGATCTGGAGGCGGGCAAGATGGGGATAACCCGCGTTCCCGCGGAGGAGATTCCGCCGCTCGTCAAGGTGCTCAAGGACGGGTGGATCTTCATTTTCCCCATCGCGCTCATCGTCTACCTGCTGTTCTTTCTCAACCTGGATGCAGCCAAGGCGGCTTATTTCGCCGCCGCACTGGCGCTGCCTGCCAGCTACTTGCGCAGGGAAAGCCGCATAGGCTTGCGAAAGCTGCTCGTCATTCTGGAGCAGACGGGGCTTGCCATGCTGGAGGTGGGCATCGTCTGTGCCATGGCGGGCATCGTCATCGGCGTGCTGACTCTGACCGGGCTCGCGTTCACTTTCACGCTGTTCGTGGACATGCTGGGCAGCACCAACCTCTTTCTCATTCTGGTGATGACGGGGTTCGTTTCGCTGATCCTCGGCATGGGCATGCCCACCACGGCGGTGTACGTCATCGTCGCCCTGACGCTCGCTCCGGCGCTGACCAAGCTGGGCATCCAACCGATTGCGGCGCATCTGTTCGTGTTCTATTACGCCATGCTGTCGATGATCACGCCGCCCATCTGCATCGCCGCGTTTGCAGGTGCGGCCCTGGCGGGCGCGAATGCCATGCGCACCGGATACACGAGCACGCGCCTGGGGATCATCGCCTACCTGGTGCCGTTCGTGTTCATTTTCGATCCGCTGCTCTTGTTTCAGGGCTCCGCACTGCTCATCGCTCTGGCCACCGTCACGGCGGCGGCAGGCACAGTGGTGATCGGCATCGCCATGGCCGGTTATTTCGTGCGGCCGATTGGATGGCTGAATCGCCTGTTGCTCGTCGCAGGCGGGGTCGCGTTGCTCATTCCGCCCGGAGGGCAGATACCGCATAGCTGGGTGATCAACGCCGTTGGCGCAGCGGTCTCGCTGTTGTTCGTCGTTTCGGAATGGCGAGGCAGGAAATCGCGTGCTGCCGTCGGGCAGGCCCGGACTGCGTCGTGAAGTGCTACTGGTACAGGAGAAGGAAGGCCGCCGGCGAATTGCGGCATGTGACCGCTCAGTCGCTCATCAGTGTTGACGATATGGGATGTGGGTGAGAACTTGCTTCTAACTACGTCTCCCGTTTCCTGCAGTTGCATGCAACTGCAGGAAACGGGAGATCCAGTAACGGCAAGATCAGCTTCGCTGTTTGCGGTTCGTTTGGTTTTGTGTCTTACAAGTGTACTTGTTGACAGATTTGGCGACGATTGGGTTTCTAAATTCGTCTCCCCTTTTCATGCAGTCGCACGCAACTGCATGAAAAGGGGAGATCGATAAACGGCAAGACCAGCTTCACTGATTCCGGCTCGTCCGGCTTAGGAAGGAGGAGGAAATGAAACTGTTACGCATTGGTATGGCGCTGGCAGCCGCGCTGCTCGCGTTCGCTCCTGCGGCAGCTCAGCAGCAGGCCTGGCCTAACCGAACCGTGCGCATCATCGCCACCAGCCCTCCCGGCGGGTCCGTGGACTTGTTCGCGCGCATTATTTCCGAGGAATTCAGCAAGACCTTCGGGCAGCCCTTCGTTGTCGAGAACCGTCCCGGCGCCAACGGCAATATCGGCGTGGACCTGGTGCTCAAAGCGCTTCCGGACGGCCATATGCTTTTCGTCGCGCCCGCCGGTCCGTTCAGCATCAACGCGAGCATCATGGAATCGATGACTTTCAATCCCCAGACCGACATCGCGCCGGTCGCGATGCTGGGAGTCTCGCCGCTGCTGCTCGTGGTGCATCCGTCGGTGCCGGCGAAGGACCTCAAGGAACTGCTCGGATGGATGAAGGCGCAGGCGGGCAATGTCAACTATGCCTCGCAAGCCGTTGCATCCACCGGTTTTCTCGCCATGGAACTCCTGAAGTCGCTCACGGGAGTCCAGGCGACGCACATTCCGTACAAGGGATCGGCGGCCGCGGCCACCGCGGATCTGCTCGCGGGGCGAGTATCGATGAGCTTTGTCAATACGAGCACCACCATTCCCTACATTCGGACCGGGCAGCTTCGCGCCATAGGCGTCGCCGAATCGAAGCGGATCGAGTCGGCACCGGACGTTCCGACGATAGCCGAATCGGGGTTGCCCGGGTTCGAGGCGACATCCTGGTTCGGGCTGGGCACCCGCGCCGGCACCCCGCGCGAGACCATGCAGCGCTTGAGCGAGGTCGCCGCGCGCGCTCTCTCCCGGCCCGAGATCCTCGCGCGCCTATCCAAAATCGGAATAGAACCGCGGCCGATGGCGCCCGACCAGTTTGCGGAATTCATACGCGCCGAAACCGCCCGGTGGGGAGACATCATCCGTCGCACCGGCGCAAAGGCGAACTGAGCATTGCATTGCCCGACAAGCCTGGACTGAAGGAAACGGAAGCAGCGATGGTGGTTTTTGCTGTTATTCGATCTCCCCTGCTCTGCAGTTGCATGCAACTACAGAGAAGGGGAGACGTAGTTAAAAGCCAATTCTCGCCGACGTTGCATTTGATCGTTGCTCAACAGACTAAACCGAACGTTCCGGGAGCAGCGATGGTGTTTTTGTCGTTATTCGATCTCCTCATTTTTGCAGTTGCATGCAACTGCAAAAATGAGGAGACGCAATTAAAAGCCAAGTCTCGCCGACGTTGCTGATATTCGCTCAACAATTTGACTAAACCGAACGTTCCGGAAGCAGCGATGCTGGTTTTGCCGTTATTCGATCTCCCCTTTTTTGCAGTTGCATGCAACTGCAAGAATCGGGAGACCTAGTTAGAAGCAAATTCTCGCCGACTTTGTCGATAGTCGCCCGATAACTGACCAACGATAGCCAAGAGGTTCTATGCCTTATGCCGACCTGAGGGAGTTCCTGAGCAAGCTGGAAGCGGCCGGAAAGCTCCACCGCATCAAGCAAGAGGTGGACAAGGATTGGGAGATCGCGGCGATTTCGCGGATCGCCTTCCAGGCCATCCCCGAGCCCAAGCGTCCCGCGCTGATGTTCGAGAACGTGAAGGGTTTCAGAGACCCGGTGGTCCTCGGCGTGAACGGGGCCTCGCGCTCGATCTACTGCATGGCGCTCGAATGTGAACTGGGCGAAGTGCAGAAGAAATGGAGCGAGGCTGAATTGCGGCCGATTCCGCCGGTGCGGGTCGAGAAGGGACCGGTGCAGGAAAACATCTTCGTCGGCGAGGAGGCCGATGTCACCCGCCTGCCGATTCCCACGTGGACCGTGGGCCAGGATCCCGCGCCCTACCTCACCGCAGGCTGTGTCGTCACCAAGGATCCGGATACCGGCGTGCGCAATGTCGGCACCTATCGCGTCGAAGTGAAGCAGCCGCGCAAACTGGGTCTGTTCATCAATTACCTGCAGGGCGGCAGGGATCACGTGGAGAAGAACAACCGGGCCGGCAAGCCTACGCCGGTGGCGATCGTCATGGGAACCGATCCGGTCGTCGGGCTCGTATCGGTCAGCAGGGTGCAGGCCGATATCGATGAACTCGCGGTGGCCGGCCGACTCAGGGGCGAGGCTGTGCAGGTGGTGCGCTGCCAGACGGTGGACCTTGAAGTGCCGGCAACCGCCGAGGTCGTCATCGAAGGGATCATTCGCGCCAACGAACTCGAAGACGAGGGACCGTTCGGCGAATACACCGGTTACATGGGACCCGCCGCGATGTCCTACGTCATGGATGTCACCTGTGTCACTCACCGGAACCGGCCCATCGTCCAGGCCTTCCTCAGCCAGATGCCTCCCAGCGAATCGAGCTGCATCCGCTCGATCGGCAGGGAATCGACGCTCGCCAAGCACCTGAAGGAGGACCTGCGCCTGCCGGTGCGCGACGTTCATCTGATGGAACACAGCGGAGCCGCGGCCTATCTGGTGATTTCGATCAAGAAAACGCACCCGGTGCAGCCGCGTACGGTGATGTTCGCCGCCTGGGCGTACGCGCCCCAGTTCGGCAAATTCACGGTCGTCGTGGATGAGGACATCGACGTGCGCGACCCGAACGAGGTCAATTGGGCGCTGTCGTTCCGCGTGCAACCGGCCTCCGATGCCTTCATCATCGGCGGGACCGCCGCGGTGTCGCTCGACCCCTCGCAGGCCGCGGCCGATGTCAGGCAGGAAGAATCGACGCGACGCGTGTCGTCGAAACTGGGCATCGACGCGACGCGCAAGCACAAGTTTCCGCCTCTTGCGCTGCCGCCCAGGGAGCACCTGGAAAAAGTGCGCCGGGACTGGAAGAAATATGGATTTACGGAATGAATCCAGGAATGCCGTACGGTCCGACGAATTCTGCATTGCGTCGGGGAACAAAATGTGTGTATTTGAGTGAGGGCTGAGGTGAACGATCCGATGAGTGGTCAGATGGGCAAGGTGGTGGGCGAGTTGGGTGCTGAGGCGGTCGAGCAGGGCGAGGAGCTGCGCATGGAGTTTGCCTACGAGGACTTGCGCGGGTGGATCGAGCAGGCCGAGAAGCTGGGGGAGCTGCGGCGGGTGAAGGGGGCCAGCTGGCAGGAGGATATCGGCATGGCAGCGGAGCTGGTGC
>JACQTO010000107.1 GCA_016210745.1 Betaproteobacteria bacterium | reverse complement strand
GTGCTCGATGCGATCCACCAGATGATGGACCGCACCGAGCGCGCGGTGCGCGCGGAGATCGCGGCGATGCCCGACGGTAAGTACTCCGGAGAGTCCTCGACCGACGACGACGGCACGGTGCTCGACGAACCGGTGACGGTGCGGGTGGACGTGACCATCAAGGGCGATGAGATCACGCTGGATTTTTCACGCAGCGATGCGCAGCGGCCCGGGTTCATCAACAGCGTCTACGCAAGCACTTATGCCCGGGCCGTCGCGGGCGTGATCATCTACATGGATCCGGCGTTGGCTGATTTTCATAACCAGGGGTCGCTCCGGCCCATGAAGGTGATCGCGCCGCCCGGGAACGTGACCAACTGCAATTATCCGGCGACCGTGGGTGCAAGCCCGGCAGCGGTCGGCTGCCAGGTTATCGAATCGGTGATCGAGGCGATGAGCAAAGCGAAGCCGGAGCGCTCGATCGCCAGTTGGGGCAAACACCGCGGCGACTATACCTTCGCCATGGACCCCCGGACCGGCGAGCGCTATGTGCGCACCTCATTCGACTACGACGGCAGCGCGGGCGCAGTATGGGGTCACGACGGCATGACCGGTCCTTGCTCGCTAACGGCCCTCGGCTCGGTGCAGCGCGGCAACGTCGAGGAGGCGGAGATTCGCTTTCCGTGGCGGATACTCAAGCTGGAGACACGCCCGGACTTCACCGGTCATGGGCGCTGGCGCGCAGGTGGCGGCGTCGACTGGCGAGCGATAAACGAAGGTGCTGACGGCCGCATGGCCACCGGCAGTTCCGATGGCGACGTGGTCCAGGGCAAGGGCGCCGCGGGTGGACAGCGTGTTCCCCTCGCACGCACCTTCATCCTGCGCGGTGATCAGAAGATCCGGGTCAAGCCGCACCGGATGGCCGAAGTGAAGAAAGGCGACATCCTGGTGAAGCTCAGCCCTGGAGGTGCCGGGGTAGGGGATCCCTGGCAGCGGCCGCCCGAGCAGGTGGCGATGGATTTGAAGAACGAGAAAGTGAGCGTGGAAGCCGCGCGGTTGATCTACGGCGTAGTGGTAAACCCGGCGAGCCTGGAACTGGACGAGGCGGCCACCGCCACGCTGCGCGCGAATAGGCCGGCCGAGCGCTTCGAGGCATCGATTGACGAGGAAATGCTGAATATCGTCCTCAAACCCGTAGGCCAATCGCCACACGTGCCATAGCGGGTTCCGGGACCGCCCGAAACTCTCCGGGCGCATCGTTCCGAGCGAACTGTTGTTCCGGCGAATGGGCCGGCCTCGGATCGTAAGCGAAGGTCTCGCCGATTGCCCGCTGGGGCCCCGGCCGAGGAGTGCGACAAAGTACGGCAGCGAACTCGGATATTTCGCCAAAGAATTAGCGACTCAAGCCACCCAAAGCACTTGAATTCGAGGCGGGCTTGGTGCCTACTGTGCGACTGGAAATTAAGATACGAACGAATAGATCCGCAAATAAGCGGACACATAACTAAGGTCAAAGGAGGGTTCCGCATGAAAAAGGGGTTGTTTGCCGCTTTAATCGCCGGCGCCGTGCTCGGCACCACTGCTGCAACGGTGCTGGCGCAGGTCTTCCCGAACAAACCGATCCGCATCGTCGTGCCGTTTACCCCGGGCGGCGGAAACGACGTGTACGGTCGCGTCATCGGCCAGAAGTTGCAGGAACGGCTCGGCCAGCCTGCGGTGGTGGAGAACAAGCCCGGTGCCGGCGGAAACATCGGTGCCGAGTTCGTCGCCAAGAGTGCCGCCGACGGCTATACGCTGCTGGTGGTGCAGAGCGGCATCACGATGGTGCCGTGGGTGTCTAAATCGGTGCCCTTCGACGTCCTCAAGGACTTCGCCCCGCTGGGCATTGGCACCACGCAGCCGATGGTGGTGGTTGTGGCGAACAATATCCCGGTGAAGTCGATCAAGGAACTGATCGCGCATGCCAAGGCAAATCCCGGACGGCTGTCCTACGCGACGCCGGGCGTCGGCACACCGCATCACCTGGTCACCGAATTGTTCATGGGCATGACAGGCACCAAGATGGTCCATGTACCGTACAAGGGGGCTTCCGGGATGCTGGCAAACCTGATGTCGGGCGAAGTGCACGTGATGATCGGCGCGCTCAACTCGGCCATCCCGCTTTTCCAGTCGGGCAAAATCCGGGCCCTTGCAGTCGCTGAACGCCAGCGCCTGCGGCAGTTCGAGGAGCTGCCGACGGTAAACGAATCGCTGCCGGGGTATGAAGCAAATATTTGGTACGGCCTGATGGCGCCCGCGGGCACGCCCGAAGCAATCACCAACAAGCTCTCCGAAGAGCAGCGGGCGATAGTCAACCTGCCGACGGTGCGCGAACAGCTCGCGCGCGTGGGCATGGACAGCAACCCGACTTCGGCTGCGGAGATGCGCCAGATCATGACGACCGAACTCGCCAAATGGGGCAAGGTAGTCAAGGATGCGGGCATCCAGCCGCAATGATGCGTGGTGCGGGCGACTGTTTGATTTGGATCAACGAAACGCGCCGATTCCGTGTCTAGCCTCGCCAATTTCGATTGGCACTATCCGCTGTGACGCTGGGCATCGGCCGATCTAGCTGACGATACCGGGCGCCTGCCAATAGCGCAACGCGTAGAGGGGATGTCAGGGGAGGGCTTCACATGAAATCAGGTTGGCCTTGAAAGGCAAGCGGCCCGCATTGAATAGCTGACCGACTGCACTTATCTGCGAAGAGGAGGAGTTATGTTCAGTTCAAGGTTCCGCTGGCTGTTAGCTGCAATCGTGAGCGGGGGCTGCCTCGCCACCGCGGCAATGGATACGCTTGCGCAAGCGTATCCGTCGCGCCCGATCAAGTTGGTCGTCACCATGCCGCCCGGCGGCCCAACCGATATGCTGGCCCGCGTTCTGGCGACCAAGCTGAGCGAGAAGCTTCCGCAGCCGGTCGTGGTCGAGAACCGGCCGGGTGGAGGCGGGATCATCGCCTATGGCGTCGTGGCGAAGTCGCCGGCCGACGGCTACACGCTGCTGGTGGGCGATTTGGCGAATTCCACCATCAATCCAAGCTTGTACAAATCGCTTCCCTACGACACCCGCAAGGACTTCACGCCGATCACCCCTGTGGCGACGGCTCATTCCTTCATCTTCGTCAGCGCGTCTCTTCCCGCACGCAATTTGCAGGAATTCATTGCGCTGGCGAAGAGCCAGCCCGGGAAACTCTCCTACGGCTCGGGGGGCACGGGCCAGTTGACGCACATCGGACCGGAACTGTTCAAAGAGAAGAGTGGGCTAGACATCGTCCATGTTCCGTATAAAGGCGCCCCGCCCGTACTGATTGACGTGGTCGCCGGGCGGGTTGCCTTCCTCATGTCCACGGGTCTGGGGACGGCCAAGCCGCATATCGATGCGGGCAAAGTCCGGGCGCTTGCCATTACCGGCGATAAACGCTCGCCTGCGATGCCGGACGTGCCGACATTCGCCGAGGTCGGGGTCCAGTTGCCGGAACTTAAGCTCGGCAACTGGTGGGGTCTCCTGGGGCCTGCGGGAATGGCGCGCGACATCGTGGCGAAACTCAACGCATCGGTGGTTCAGGCACTGGGTGCCCCGGAGGTTGTCGCCAAGCTCACGGCGCTCAACATGATTCCCTATGCCACTACCCCGGAGACCTTTGCCGAGGTGATCAATACGTCGATCACAACCTGGGCTCCGATCGTGAAGCGCATGAATATCGTGCTGGATTGAGGCACAACTTGATCGCAGGAGACGGAAGCAGCGACGAAGGTTTTGACTTTATTCGATCTCCCGCTTTTCGAGCAGTTGCTTGCAACTGCTCGAAAAGCGGGAGACGTATGTAAAAGCAAATTCTCGTCACTTTCGTCAACACTCATCTGACAAGTAACTGAGCCGTTCGAATTCGAGGAGAGATCCGCAGTGGAGATGACACAGCCGAAGTTGCACTCCAAAGTGATCCCGACGACCTGCGGGATGTGCTATATCGGCTGCAGCATCAAGGTTCAGGTGGAGAACGGCGTGGTGGTCGGTATCGAGGGTGATCCGGCCAATCCACAGAACCGGGGCGCGATGTGTGCCAAGGGCAAGGCCGGTTTCATGAACCTCTATAACCCGAACCGGGTCAAGGCGCCGCTCAAGCGCACGAACCCGAAAAAGGGCATCGGAGTAGATCCGGGTTGGGTCGAGATTTCCTGGGACGAGGCGCTCGAGACCATCGTCGCCGAACTCGATCGCATCCGCAATGACCCGAAAAAGCTCTGGGTCCATTGCTGGGAGTCGGGAGGGGACCCGCACTTCTGGATGAAGGCGCTGGGGAGCGCTTTCGGCACGCCGCACGTCAACATGGCGGGGTCGCCCACCTGCGGCAAGGTAGTGCATCCGGTGGAGTTCTTCTCCGGCGGCGGCTTCCATCAGCAGCCCGACATTCACTACGCCAACTATTGCATTCTGGTGGGGACCCAGTTCGGTTTCGCCGCGCGCGGTTGCTTCAACCACAATCTGCTCGACATGGCCGAGGCTCGGGCACGGGGCATGAAGCTGGTGGTCATCGATCCGGTAGGCGGTTACGCGGGGAGCAAGTCGAACGAATGGATTCCCATCCGGCCCGGAACGGATGCGGCGCTGGCGAACAGCATGCTGCATGTGCTGCTGAACGAACTCGCCATCTACGACGGGCCGTTCCTGAAGAACAAGACCAACGCGCCTTATCTGGTGGGCGCCGACGGGCGCTACGCGCGCGATCCCAAGACCAACGAGCCTCAGGTTTACGATCTGGCAGATGCTAGCGTCAAGCTGCATAACGATCCGGGCTTGCGCGATCCGGCAATCAAAGGATCGTTCGACGCGCAGGGCAGGCCGTGCCGCCCGGCGTTCGAGTTGCTTTGCAAGCATGTGGCCAAGTATCCGCCCGAGGCGACGCAGGACATCACCACCATTCCTGCGGCAACAGTCAGGCGCATTGCGCGCGAATTCGGCGAAGCGTCGTGCATCGGCCAGACGATCACCATCGATGGGGTCGAGCTTCCGTTCCGGCCCGTGTGCGTGGATTGGGCCAAGGGAACGCAGGGCCACAAGCACGGATTCCACAACAGTTGGCCGCTCAAGCTCCTGAATATGGTGGTCGGCGCGGTGAACGTGCCCGGAGGGATCCTCAGCACCGCGGCAGCGGGCAAGCACCCGCATCACTGGTGGCCCGAAGGCGGCACCGACGGCATGCTGGAAGACGGCGGGCACATCATGCCGCTGCCGCATCCAAAAGCTTTCCCGGGCAAGACGCCGACGACGCCCGTGCGCATGGATTTGGGCGAGCTTTTCCCTCTGGCCTCGCACTACCATGCGCTGCTGCCGATCACGGTAGAGGATCCCTCAGCCTATGGCTTAACCTATGGGCTGGAAGTATTTCTGCACTCTCCTATCAACGCCATCTTGGGTTCGTTCGGCGACGTGAAGAAGGTCGAGCGGCTCTACCAGTCGCTGCGTTTCATCGCAGGCTTCGCGGTCGAGATCAACGAGACGACCCTCTTCGACGACATCGTTCTGCCGTATCCCAGTTACCTCGAGCGCTACGATTTCAATACCGGCTCGGCAGCGCACAGCATTCCGCCCGGCGGCCATCACGAATTCCACTGGCAAGTGCGCCACCCGGCGGTGGAACTTCCGCCGGGAGTGAGGCATGCGCAAGATGTCATCATCGAAATCGCGGACCGCCTGGGCATCCTCGATGATTTCTACCGGCTCGTGAACCATGCCTACATCATGAAGGACCAATATGCGCTGAAAGCCGGCAAGCGCTATGCGGCGGCGGACGTGATGGACAGGCAGGCGCGCTCGTGGTTCGGCGACGAGCACGGACTGGATTGGTTCCGGGAGCACGGCGTCATTTGTCTGCCGAGGGATGTCGAGGAATCCTATATAGGGCCGTTCCTCAATGCCCGGCTGCCGATCTACCTCGAGCACATGCTCTTGAAGGGCGAACAGCTCAAAGCCGTGCTCGACAAGATGGGGCTGGAGTGGGACCTCTCGGACTACAACCCCCTGTCGGAATGGATGCCGTGCCCTTCCTACGACGCGCTCCGGAAAGGCGAATACGACCTGATCGCCGTGCACTTCAAGTTCCCGTATGTCTACGGCAGCTTCGGCAACGAGAATCCGTGGGTCGATGAGCTTTGCGAGCACACCGACGCCTACAGCATCCTCATCAACGAGTCGGTGGCAAGAACGAAGGGAATCGACAACGGCGACAGCGTGTGGCTTGAATCGCCGGTGCAAAAGGTGAGAGCCAGGGCCAAGCTCACCCAATGCATTCATCCGCAGGTGGTGGGAGTCGGAGGGCATTTCGGCCACTGGTCGCCGGGAACACCGCTCTCGCGCGGCAAGGGAGTCAACTTCAACGGGCTTTGCCCCAGCGATCTCGAGCATATCGACAAGATCTCGACCGCCCTCGATCATTGCGTCGAGGTCAAGGTCTACAAGTAAGCGAATTCATCGACATTAACGACGGTCTCAAGAGGAGGAAAGAACATGAGGTTCGCATGCAAAGTTGGACTGCTGCTGGCGTTGGTGCTTGCGCAGGTAGGCGTCGGCGCGATGGCGCAGAGCTATCCGAGCCGGCCGATAAGGTTCATGGTGGGTTTTCCGCCGGGCGGGAGCAATGACATCCTGGCGCGCATCGTCAGCCCGAAACTCGGGGAGCGCCTCGGACAACCGGTGCTGGTGGACAACAAGCCGGGCGCAGATTCCATGATCGCGGGGGAATATGTCGCCAAATCCGCTCCCGACGGTTATACGCTCCTGGTCACATCGATCGGAGGGATGGTCTTCAGTCCCGTGATGTACGAGCGTCCGTTGTACGATCCATTGAAGGATTTCATCCCCGTCACCCTGTTCGCGACCGATCCCCTGGTGTTCGCCGTGAATCCCTCGGTAAAGGCGACCACGATCAAGGAGATCATCGAGCTTGCGAAGGGCAACCCGGGGAAAATATTCTACGGCGCAGGCTCTCCGCCGATGCACGTGGCGGCCGAGATGTTCAAGAAGCAAGTCGGGGTGAACATCGTTCATGTTCCCTATAAGGGGACTGGAGCCTCGCTTACCGCTACCATTTCCGGCGAAGTGTCGCTGGTCGTCTCGACCGTAGGGCCGGCGTTGGCGCAACTGCGGGCAGGCAAGCTGCGGCCTTTGGCGGTCACCAGCCTCAAGAGGGATCCGCTCCTGCCTGACGTTCCCACCGTTTCGGAATCAGGGCTGGACTTCGAGATCGTCGCCTGGACGGGACTCTTCGCCCCTGCGGGGACCCCGAGCGCGGTCATCGACAAGCTTTTCGGTGAGTTGTCGATCGTGCTCAAGATGGACAGCGTCAAGGATCGCATTGCCGCGCTTGGCTACGACACCAGCGAGATGGGAATACCGCCAGCGCAATTCGCCTCGTTCATGCGAGCCAGCATCGGCAAATGGGCCAAGGTGACCAAGGATCTCAACATCCGCGCCAAATAAGCCATAGTCGCTTACAAGGTCACTGTCGACAAACCTGGCGAAGATCTGGTTCTAAATTCGTCTCCCCTTCTTCGAGCAGTTGCTTGCAACTGCTCGAAGAAGGGGAGATTGATAAACGGCAAAACCAGCTTCTTTGGTTCCGGTTCGTCCGGCTTAGGGAATCGCGTTGCAATGATGTAGTTGCTTGATGTTCGTTCGAGGGAGGAGGGTTCGTGATGCGCTCGAAATTCCGTTGGTTGGTAGCTTTGATCGTAAGCGGGGGCTGCTTGGTCGGTACGGCAATGGAAGCGCTGGCCCAAGCCTATCCATCGCGTCCTGTCCGTCTGGTCATCACGATGCCGCCCGGCGGTCCCACCGATATGCTGGGCCGCGCTCTGGCGCAGAAGCTCGGTGAAACGTTCCCGGAGCCGGTCATCGTGGAGAATCGGCCCGGCGGAGGAGGGATCATCGCCTACGGGGCTGTCGCCAAGGCGCCGGCAGACGGGTACACGCTACTTCTGGGCGACGTCGCCAATTCCACCATCAATCCGAGCTTGAACAAGTCGCTCCCGTACGACACGCGCAAGGATTTCACTCCGATCGGCATCGTGGCGACATCGCCCTTCTATCTGATCGCTGGCGCGTCTGTGCCCGCACGCAACCTTCAGGAGTTCATCGAGCTGGCCAAGAGCCAACCCGGAAAATTGTCCTACGGCTCCGGGGGCGCCGGTCAGCTGACGCACATCGGACCGGAATTGTTCAAATTGAAGAATGGATTGAACATCGTCCACGTTCCCTATAAAGGCGCCGCACCGGCACTGGTCGACGTGATCGCCGGGCGTGTCGCTTTTGTCATGACGGCCGGCTTGGCCATGGCCAAGCCGCATCTGGCTTCAGGCAAGGTCCGTGTGCTTGCCCTTACGGGCGATGCGCGCTCGGCGGCGCTGCCCGACGTACCGACGTTTGGCGAGGCCGGCTCTCCGCTGCCTGAAATGAAGCTCGGGACCTGGTGGGGGCTGCTGGGGCCGGCGGGGCTGCCGCCCAACATCGTTCTCAAGCTCAACGAGTCCCTTGTCAAGGCGCAGAAAGCGCCGGATTTTCTCGCCAGACTCGCTGCGCTCAACGTGAATCCAATGACTACCACGCCTGAAGCGTTTGCCGAGGTAATTAGAACGGGAACCGAGACCTGGGCCCGAGGCTTGAAACCGATGAATATCACATTGGATTGAAGCTGACGGCAAGCGCTTTGCTTGCCGGTTACGCGATCCGCGCGGACGTCAATCCGCGCGGATCTTGTTCTCGCGAATGAGCTTGCCCCAGCGTTCGTTATCGCTGCGTACGACCGCGCCGAAGCGTTCGGGGCCGAGGCCGGTCACTTCGAAACCCATCTCCTGCAGGCGGCCCGACAGGGCAGGGGACATGACGGCCGCGCGCACATCGGCGGCGATCTGATCGACGATCGCCTTGGGCGTGGCAGCCGGAGCGAAGATGCCGTGCCATCCATCGATGTTCAGTCCGGGGAAGACCTTGTCCATCGGCGGCACGCCCGGCAGGCTCTCCAAGGGCTTGGTGCCGGTCACCATCAGCGGCCGCACCTTGCCGGATTTCGCAAGAGGAATCATCGACTGCGTGGTGTCGAATATCATATCCACCTCGCCCGCGAGCAGCGCCTGCATCGCGGGGGCGCTACCTTTGTATGGGACGTGCGCGATGTCGATCTTGGCGGCGCTCTTAAGGAGTTCCATGTACAGATGCAGGCTGGAACCGTTGCCGCCGCTGCCGTAGTTCAGCTTCCCCGGCTGCTTCTTGGCCAGTTCGATCAGCTCGCCGATGGTGGACACGCCGATTTTCGGGTGAGCTCCCAGCGCATTGAGGTACACCGTGGTTTGGATGACGCCCGTCAAATCGCGAAGGACGTCGTAGGACGTCTTTTGCAGCTGCGGGGTGATGAGGATCAGCGTCGCGTTGAGCAGCAGCGTGTGTCCGTCGGGCGCGCTTCTGACAACGTGTTCGACGCCAATCGCCCCGCTCGCGCCGACGCGGTTCTCGACGACAACGGGCTGGCTCCAGCTATCGCGCAGCCTGGCGGCCAAGAGCCGGGCCAGAACGTCGAGCGTGCCGCCGGGCGAGAAGGTGACGATCAGCCGAACCGGCTTGGCCGGAAAATCGGCGGCATTCGCGGCCGTCATGACTCCCAGCGCCAGCACCAGCGAAACAAACAGTCGTTGCGCTACGCGAGCCATTGTGCCTCCCGGTACGGTGTGGATGGTGATCTGATGCTGTTTATGTCTCGTGTTTTCGCGCAGTTGCAACTTCGCAACTGCGCGAAAACACGAGATCGATAAAGAGAAAACTATGCTCGTTTACGCGACCGCCAGCGGAATCTTGAACTCCTTGATCCTTTTCTCCCATTCCGCCGGACCGGTTTGGTGC
>JACQTO010000093.1 GCA_016210745.1 Betaproteobacteria bacterium | reverse complement strand
GAGGCGGCGCGCCGCTCGGTGCACGAGTTGTTCGCCGGGCGGGTGGCGCTGTACTTCTACGTGGGCACGCTCGCGCTGGGGCTGATCGTGCCGGCTTACCTGACCTACACCGGGTTGGCCAATCCGATCTCGATGGGCACGATGGCGGTGATCGGCATTGCTTCGGCGCTGGGGGACTTCTTCATGAAATTCTCCACCGTGCGCGCCGGCGTGCACCTGCCGGTCTGGACACGCCTGTCGCTGGGAACATCGAGGTGATGTCGAATTAGGATGGCATTCGGCAACTTGCCGGAACAACAAGGCCGGAAGCTGCTAAAGGCTGTGACGTATTTAATTTCAGCGACGTGATTCATGCGCTGATCGCAATTAAGCGGGGGTGATGCAGCAAACTGGTTCTATTCACTGGCAGCTTTAACCATCACGAATGCCGTCACACAACAACGCGCCCCGTGCGCATAACCGAAAGCTTGACGACGGAGGCGGCATTCCAATGATCATAAACAGAGGAGGGTACCAAAATGCAAGTGCCGAAGAGACTGTCGCGACGTGCGATGCTGGCAATGCTGGCTACGGGGGCCGCTGCAGCCGGGTTCCCAAGACTGGCCGCTGCCGATAACTACCCATCCCGACCCATGCTGTTGGTCGTCCCTTTCGCAGCGGGGGGCGGAACGGACGGGACGGCACGCGTGCTGGCTGCCGCGTTGTCGAGCGAATTGGGCCAGCCGATGGTGGTAGAAAACCGGCCTGCTGCAGGGGGTGTGCTCAGCGCCGCACAAGTCGCGGCTGCGCGGCCGGACGGATATACGCTGCTCTGGGGCAACACCACCACGCTCGGGATCTCTCCACACCTCTACAAGAATGTGGCCTACGATCCAGTGGCGTCGTTTCAGCAGATAAGTCGTGCCGCTACCGGCCCGCTTGTGCTTATCGTGAACCAGGCTGTTCAGGCGCAAAGCATCGGCGAGCTTGTTTCCCTTGCGGCATCGCGTCCCGGCGAGCTCAACTTCGGGTCGGCAGGCAACGGAACTGTCAACCATCTCTGCACCGAATACCTCAAGTCCAAAACGGGAATGAAGATGGTTCATGTTCCCTACAAGGGCAATGGTCCTGCCCTGGTCGACCTAGTCGCCGGTCGGATCCAGATGATGTTCGGCGGCATGGGGCAGCTTGTACCCCACATCAAGGCCGGGAAAGTGCGTGCCCTGGCGATTGCCAGCGCCAAGCGTCATCCTCTGCTGCCTGACCTGCCGACATTCGCCGAAGCCGGTATTCCGGATTTCGAGATCCTGGAATTTTTTGGCCTCGTGGCGCCATCGGGAATTCCGCAGAATGTTCTGGAACGACTCAGCGAGGCATTTCGCAAGGCGACAGCTTCGGAAAGAGTGCGCAGCCAGATATCCAATTTCGGATACGACGCAGTATTCGATACGCCGCAGGATTTCCGCGCGGCGATCGTTCGCGAGGGCGCCAGGTGGAAGCCCATTATCAAGGCACTGGGCCTGAGCGCCTAAACGCTGCCGCAGGGCCCGCTTTGACGCCGCAGGGAAGCCGCTGACGGGCATCCGCTGTCGCTCATCCGGGGCGTCGAGCAGCCCTTCAGCAGGAGGCCCCGATTTCAGCAAGGAAATTGACATGCGCACGCATCTACACATCAACCTGCAAGACCGTTCGGTCAGGGAGGAGAAACTTGACGGCGGGGAGATCGTGCGTGCCGGCCGGCATTACATCGCCAGGACCTTGCTGAAGGACCGGGTCTACAGCGTAGATCCGCTGTCTCCGGACAATCCGCTGATCTTCTCCGCGGGGCCGTTCGCGGGCACGAACTTCTCCAACGCCAACCGCATCAGCGTCGGTTGCCGCAGCCCGCTCACCGGCGGCATCAAGGAATCCAATTCGGGGGGCACATTCGCCTATGCACTCGGCCAGCTCGAGATAGCCGGACTTACGCTCCATGGCGCATCGGCCGAATGGGTCGTGATCCGCATCGCCAAAGGAGGCGGCGTCACCTTCGAGAGTGCGGCGCCTTTCATGGGCAGGGGCAATTTCGAGGCGGCGGCGCTGCTGTTCGAGAAATATGGCAGGAAAGTCAGTTTCGCGCTGTGCGGTCCGGTCGGGGAATATCTGGGACTGGTGGCGGGAATCGCCTTCACCGACACCGATGGACGGCCGTCGCGGCTTGCGGCGCGAGGCGGCGTCGGCGCACTGATGGGCGGCAAGAAGGTGAAGGCGATCGTCGCGGACATCGACAAGATGCCGACATTCCACGACCGCAAGAAGCTCATGGGAGGCATCAGGGAATACGGCCGCCGGCTCGGCAGGGAGCCGGCAATCGAGAACTACAAGCGCTACGGCACGGCATCCATGGGCGACTTTACCAATCGGGTGGGCGGCCTGCCGGTAAGGAACTTCAGTGGCGGACGGATGGTGGACGCATCGAAGGAAACGTTCAAGCTCGGCGGAGATCATATTCGCGAGCGCAATTTGAGCCGTGGCGGGCAGCCTTCGCACGCGTGCATGCCGGGATGCCAGATCGAGTGCAGCAATGTCTATGTCGATGCGAACGGCAAGGAGCTCGTCTCGCCGCTTGAATACGAGACTATCGTCATGATGGGCTGCAATTGCGGGTTGGATGATCCGGACGACGTGGCCGAACTCAACGCCGTGGCCAACGACTTGGGCATCGATACCATCGAGATCGGGGCCACGCTGAGCATGCTGATGGATGCGGGGCATGGCGCATTCGGCGACAAGGCATTCATGCTCGCGGCGCTGGAGGACCTTCGCAGCGGCAACGAGCGTGGGCGGTTGCTCTCTCAAGGCACAACGCGGGTCGGCGAGTATTACCGCGCAGCGCGCGTACCGGCGATCAAGAAGCAGGGCATCAGTGCCTACGATCCACGGGTGATCGAGGTGACCGGCATTTCGATGATGCTTACGGCGCAGGGGGCCGATCACACGACCGGCCACGTGCCGGCCTACGACTGCAATGGAAAGACGACTGCGGAACTGGTGGCGGTGAGCCTGGAGGCCCAGACGATGTTTGCCGCCGGTGATTCGCTGGGTCTGTGCATCTTTGGACGGATCGTCACCAACGCCGGCCAGGACCTCCTGGCGACGGCACTCAATGACGCTCATGGCACCTGCCTTGATGCTTCCTTCTTTCGGTCACTGGGCCGCGAGGCTCTTACGATGGAATGGGAATTCAACCGCAAAGCCGGTTTTACCGAGGCGGACGACGAGCTCCCGTCGTTTTTCAAGGAACCCGTTCCGCCGACCGGCAAGACCGCGCGCCATAGCGCAGCGGAAATCAACCGTTCCCTGCGGTGCCTGCTCGCAGGAAGCGACCCCGCTTCCTGATCAGTTGGGCGGGCGCCTCGTGCTTGGACGCTATGAGTGACCCGCTTTCGGCCGGTTGGCGGGAGGGTGGCGAGCAAATCCAGATGGCAAAGCTGGAGTGCTGGAACCAGCCACGCATGAGGATCGCGATTCGAGGGCTTATTCAGTTCTTTGTAAGGTAGGAGGAGGACCCACCATGCTGCGAACTATCACGTTGTTGCTCGTTGCCTGCATTTCAGCCTTGGCGCAGGCCCAAACGTTTCCATCGAAGCAGATTCATATCGTCGTTCCTTACCCTCCCGGAGGGACCAACGACGTGTTTGCTCGCCTCGTCGCAGATCAAATGAATACAAGCTTTACGCAGCGAACCATTGTCGAGAATCGGCCAGGGGCGATGGGAATCGTCGGATCGGAGTACGTGGTGCGCTCGCCTGCAGATGGCCATACACTGCTCCTTGGAGGGGTTGCAACTCACTCCACGAATCCGCACCTTGTCAAGGATCTTAAGTACGATCCGATAAGAGATTTTGCGCCAGTGTCCCTCGTCGCGAGCTTCGGCAACGTGCTCGTTGTCCATCCGACGGTGCCGGTCAATACCGTGTCGGAGTTCATTGCCTATGCCAAGGCGAATCCTGGCAAGCTCAACTTTGGAATCGTTGGCGTCGGCTCGTCGATGAGCCTTGCAGCGGAACTTTTCAAGGCGCGTACCGGCGCGAATATCGTAGCCGTTAACTACAAGGGCTCGGCTTTGGCAGTGACCGACCTGGTCGGCGGGCAGATCGAATCGATGTTTGCGAATATCGTTTCGGTAGTGAGCAACGTCAACGCAGGCAAGCTGAAAGCGCTCGGCGTCACCGCGAATGCCCGCGACCCTTTGCTCCCCCAGGTACCGACCATCGCCGAGGCCGGCGTTCCCGGTTACGAATTGACTTCATGGTCGGGCTTGTTCGCACCGGCCGGAACGCCTGCGCACATCGTGGAGCGCATTTCCAAGGAAGTTCAGGCGATGGTCGCGAACCCCGCGGTGCGAAAGCGCTTTGCTGATGTTGGTGCGGTTCCCGGAGGGACATCACCCGCGGCATTTGCTGCTTTCACTAAGCGAGATTATGACGCCATGGGAAATCTCATTCGCGAACAGGGCTTGAAGATCGAGGCAAAGTGATTTTGCCCCGTACGATGTTTGTCGCGTCGGGATGGTACGCAACATAGGGCTTTAGCCAAGCCCACCCTGCTTTCTACATTGGGTCCAGAGGACAAACATAGGCCTCAATGTTCTATGCGGCTCAATGGAGGAGATGATGAAAACCACGGTCATTCGTTTGTTGCTTGCCTTTGCCCTGGCCCTCGCGTGTGGTGCATCGATGGCGCAAAGCTACCCGATCAAGCCGATAAGGCTCGCAGTGGGGTCTGCCGCTGGCGGCGGCACCGATCTAACGGTGCGCATGGTCAGCCCGAAGTTCTCCGAACTGCTGGGCCAACCGATCATCGTGGAGAACAAGCCCGGTGCCGACGGCCGTATCGCTGCGGAATACGTGGCCAAAGCCGCCCCCGACGGCTATACGCTGTTCGCCGGGGGGAGCAGCCAGATGGTCTTCAATCCCGGCCTGTACCCCAGCCTTGGCTACGATCCGGTGAAGGCGTTCGTGCCGGTCACGCTGTTCAATTACGACCCGCTGATCGTGGCGGTTAATCCGTCGGTTCCAGCTCATTCGATGAAGGAGTTGGTCGCATTGGCCAAGGCCAAGCCCGGCGAGGTGTTCCACGCGTCCTCCGGGTCGGCGTTTCAGGTTGCGGTCGGCCTCTTTAGCAAGCAGGCAGGCGTGAACATCGTTCACGTTCCCTACAAGGGAGCGGCCCCGGCGGTCAACGCCACCATTGCCGGAGAGACGACGATGATCCTCATCTCCATTGCGCCGATGAGAGCGGTGCTGAAAGCGGGAAAGCTCCGGCCCCTCGGGATTACCGGGGCGAAAAGGAGCCGGTTCTTCCCCGATATTCCAACCGTTGCGGAAGCCGGATACGAATTCGAAGGTGTTACCTGGGCGGGCCTGTTCGCCCCGGCCGGAACGCCGCGCGCCATTGTCGACCGGCTCTACACCGCAATGTCCGCCGCTCTCAAGTCCGATGAAATGAAGGAGCGCTTCATCGCGGCGGGCCGGGAGCCGATCGAGGGACAGGGCATGCCGCCGGCCGAATTCGAGAAATTTTTCAGGGTCGAGCTCGCCAGATGGACCAAGGCGATAAAGGATCTCAACATCCGCGCCGAGTAATCGCTGCTCATTGAAGTTGCTCCGATGCCGAAGCGAGCCGCTAAGGCACTACGGAGCAGTACGAGTCCGTTGTTCTCGGGCTCCGGTAGTTGGCATCTTTGCATATGGCTGATCCCAATATTATCAACCTGATATTGCCCCGTACGATGTCGCTACTGCTGGATCTTGATGCCCGTCTGTTTGACGAAGGCGCTCCACTTCTGCATTTCGGCCTGCACGAACGCACGGAAATGCTCGGGCGAATCACCCACCGGCTCGGCGCCGATGTCGTCCATGCGCTTGCGCGTTGCCGGGTCCTTCGTCGCCTGCTGGGCAGCGCCGGCAATGCGCTGCACGATGTCAGCGGGCGTACCGGCCGGAGCGAACAGTCCGTTCCAAGAGTCGACCACGTATCCCGGCACGCCGGCCTCGGCGATGGTCGGCACTTCGGGGGACTGGGGAAACCGCCGTGCGCCGGTGATGCCGAGCGCACGCAAACGCCCTGCCTTCAGGTGGGCAAGGGCGTCCGAATAATTGGCGAAAGTGATCTCGCAGTCGCCGGCCGCTGCCGCCGCCGTCGCCGGCGCGCCGCCTTTGTACGGGACGTAGACGATGTCGATGCCGGCCATATACTTGAAAATCTCACCGCTAAACTGGGTCAGCCCCCCGGCGCCCGCGAAATTCAGCTTGCCGGGGCGGGATTTTGCAAGGGCGATCAGTTCGCGCACGTTTTGCACCGGAAGCGAAGGGTGCACCATGAGCACCAGCGGGTTGGTATTGGCGGTGGTGATGGGCACGAAATCCTTCAGGCCGTCGTAGCCCACTTTCTGTATGAACTGCAGGAGTGTCTGCGGGGCCGCAGAGCCCATCAACAGGGTATAGCCGTCCGGAGCCGACTTGGCGACGAATTCGGTTGCGATAGCGCCGCCCGCACCCGGCCTGTTCTCGATCAGCATGGGCTGTCCGAGAATTCCCTGCATCCTGCTCGTCAGGATGCGCGCCACGGAATCCGTTACTCCCCCCGGTGCAAATGGAACCACGACCCTGATCGGTTTGGTGGGCCACCCCGACTGAGCGGCGGCCATCGGGACCATGAGCATTGCGGCTATCGCCGCGGCAAGTGCGAGTGAAAGAGCTTTCACGATCTTTCTCCGGTGTCTGTTCGTCGCGCTTCAGTGCATTACCGAGCCACCGTCGACCACTACTACCTGCCCGGTGACGAAGTCGCTGTCCGCGCTGGCCAGATAGATGAGCGTCCCCAGCAGATCCTCCGGCGTGGCTTCGCGTTTTATCGCCCGGCTGGCGATATTTCCAGGCAGCGTGCCCACCCAGCCGGTGTTTCCCTTCACGCCTTCGCTCATGGTCAGTCCGGGCGCCAAGGCGTTGACGCGAATGCCGTCGTCGCCGAGCTCGCGCGCCATGCACCGCGTCATGGCAACTATCGCTCCCTTGGAGGTGACGTAGTGCAGTAGATTCGGCGAGCCTTTGAATACCGTCCCCGAGGCCAGGTTGATGATCTTTCCGTACTTGCGCTTTTTCATCTCCGGCGCCACCGCCTTGACGCACTCGAATCCGCCGCGCACATTGACCGCCATCACCTTGTCCCATTCCGCGCTGTCGATCTCGAACAGCGGCCTCATCTTGAGCTGGGCAAACAGGCCCGCGTTGTTGACCAGAACCTCGATGCTGCCGAACTTCGCAACCGTGGCGGCGACCATCGCCTGCACCGATTGCGGATCGGTGACGTCGCAGCGTGCCGCGATCGCCTGACCGCCGGCCTTGACGATTTCGTCCACTACGGGTTTCGCGTCGAGCACGTCGCTGACGCAAACCCTGGCGCCTTCGGCGGCCAATCTCTTTGCAAAACCTGCCCCCAAACCCTGCGCCGCGCCAGTCACGATCGCAACGCGCCCTTCCAAACGTTTCTGTGCCATTTTAGATTTCTCCAGGATTGATTGACGCTAGAACTATCTCAACTATTTCTCATCCTTGCGGCGTCGCCGGGCCCGACGGGCGCTCGCTTCGGGGATGCGGTGCAGGAAGCTAGCAGCGCTGTTTGCGGAGCGTTGCACCTGCAGAGCCCGCATCGCACGTTATGCAACTGAAAAACACCCCCACCAATGTTCACATCTTCGCATAAATCGAGCGGCGAGTGCAGACCGGCGGGGCTGCGGCGCCGCATTGGCTGGGTTTGGCCTTCGACCTGTGCCGCTGTGCGAATCGTGTCTTGGCTGCCTTGTGCGCCGTGAGGTAATCTTCAGTATCAAGACATTCCTCGCATCTTCGTAAGAGCGTAGAGTTGTTTTGCTGGTACTGGCAAACCAATTGGGCAATTTCCTGACCGGGGGTCACATGCAGACTGCCATACCCTGCCTTTTCATGCGCGGCGGCACGTCACGCGGTCCGTATTTCCTCGCGACTGACCTTCCCGCCGAGGCTTCGCTTCGCGACAGGGTGCTGCTGTCGGTCATGGGATCGCCCGATGCGCGGCAGATCGACGGGCTTGGCGGCGCCGACCCGCTCACCAGCAAAGCTGCGATCGTCAGCCGCTCGAGTCGACCCGGCGTGCATCTGGAGTTTCTGTTCGCGCAGGTGCTGATCGACGAGGCGCGCGTCGATACCACGCCCAACTGCGGCAACATGCTTGCGGGCGTAGGGCCGTTCGCGCTCGAACGCGGATTGCTCGCTGCAGGCGATCCCGAAACCACATTCCGGATACTGACGATCAACACCGGCATGCTCTGCGACATGATGCTGACGACGCCCGGCGGGCGGATCAGCTACGAAGGTGAGGCGAGGATCGACGGCGTACCGGGGACCTCCGCGCCCATCAGGATCAATTTCCTGGAAACCGCGGGATCGGTGTGCGGCAAGCTCCTGCCCACCGGCAAAGTCGTCGATGTTTTCGCCGGCGTGCGAGTGACATGCATCGACAACGGGATGCCGGTGGTGCTGATGCGCGCCGCCGACCTGGGCCGCAGCGGCTATGAGACACGAGACCAATTGAACGCGGACACCGAACTCAAAGACCGGATCGAGGCAATCCGGCTGCAGGCGGGCCCGGCGATGAATCTCGGCGAAGTGGAGAAGAAGGTGGTCCCCAAAATGTGCCTGATCGCCCCGCCGCGCGCCGGCACAGGCATCTGCACCAGAACCTTCATTCCGCACGACTGCCATTCCGCGGTCGGTGTTCTAGGCGCGGTGACCGTTGCGACGGCCTGTGTGCTGCGCGGATCGGTTGCCGATGGCGTGGCGGCGTTGCCGCCCGGGAATGCCAAACTGGTTTCGGTCGAACACCCGACCGGCGAGTTTTCGGTCGAGCTGGCGCTCGACCCGGCGGACCCGCAATCGGTTACACGCGCGGCGCTGCTTCGCACTGCGCGCCCGATCATGCGTGGCGAGGTTCTGATTCCGGCCTCGGTATGGGATGGCAGGACGGCGCTGAAAGCTGCCGCTTGAGAGAAGAATCAATGCGAGGAAACAATTCCGATTCAGATGAGGAGCACCCATGTCCGAAAAGCAGAAGACCGGTCTTGTCGTAAGTGCCCATGCGGCGGATTTCGTCTGGCGCGCCGGCGGCGCGATCGCGCTGTACGCCTCGCGCGGGTGGAAGGTCAGGATCGTGTGCCTTTCACTTGGCGAGCGCGGCGAATCGGCAAAGATGTGGCGCGAGCCCGGTATGACACTGGAGAAAGTGACCGAGGCGCGCCTTGCCGAGTCCAAGGCTGCCGCCGAACTGCTGGGTGGCGAGTTCGTGAATTTGGGGCTGCAGGATTACCCCATGCGCGTGCCCGATGAAACGCTGTTTCGGCTTGCGGATATGTTCCGCGAGATCCAGCCCGAATGGGTGCTCACGCATTCGCTCGCAGATCCCTACAATTTCGATCATCCTCTGGCCGCGCACGTGACGCAGGAGGCGCGGATCATCGCTCAGGCGATGGGTTACCGGCCGGATACCAAGCCGATCGGAGCTCCGCCAGTGTTCCTGTTCGAACCGCACCAGACTGAGCAGTCCAACTGGAAGCCTGAGGTGCTGCTCGATATCACCCCGGTCTGGGAGAAGAAAAGGAAGGCGTTCGAGATCATGGCGGCGCAGGAATATCTGTGGGACTACTACACGCGGGTCGCGATCAATCGCGGCGCCCAGGCCGCGCGAAACTCCGACATGAAGGACATCAAGTACGCCGAGGCTTACCAGCGCGTCTTCCCGTTCGTCGGTCGGGAGTTCGCATGAGCGGCGTCGCGGTGCGCAACGTTCCCCGCCCCGAGGAGGCTGTCGTTGCCCGGCTTTCGGGATTTGGCGTCGCGACGATTCACGAAGCCATGGGCCGCAGCGGGCTCATGAAACCGTATATGCGGCCAGTCTGGGCCGGCGCGCGCGCCTGCGGTTGCGCGCTCACCGTGCTCGCGCATCCCGGGGACAACTGGATGCTGCATGTCGCGGCGGAGCTCATGCGTCCGGGGGATATTGTCGTGGTCGCGATGTCGGCCGATAACGCCGACGGTCTGTTCGGCGAGCTGCTTGCCACGTCCTACAAGGCGCGCGGCGCCGTAGGCTTGGTCATCGAGGCCGGCTGCAGGGACACGGCCGAATTGCGCGAAATGGGGTTTCCGGTGTGGTCGCGCGCGGTTTCGGCGCGTGGAACGGTCAAGGCGAGCGTCGGCTCGGTCAACATTCCGGTGGTCTGCGCCGGCGCAGCCGTGCAGCCGGGCGACGTGATCATTGCCGATGACGACGGGGTCGTGGTGGTGCCGCGCCTGGGCGCCGCGGAAGTGGCAAGCGCTGCACAAGCCCGCGAGCAGAAGGAGGCGGCTACGCGGAAACGCTTGGCTGCGGGCGAACTGGGACTGGACATCTACAACATGCGCGAGGCGCTGGCCAAAGCGGGACTCAAGTATCAGGACGGACCCGCCGAAGATTGACGGAGCACTGAGCCGCATTCGAAACCTAATCGAACCTCTTTCCGGCAGATGCTACGCCGCTGCTGCCGGACGCAACGGGCCGACTCGGCTCTTCAAATCGAAAGCCGCATTTGCGACTTCCTCCGCCGTGATCGGCAAGCCCTCGGTGAGCGCGCGTCTGGCCGCGACGAAATCCACCGGGCGGTTCATGCTCTCCACGCCCACGAGGGTGGGTCCGCGGAAGCAGAACACTGAAAATGTCCCGCTTGCCGGGTCGCCCTTCACAATCGCACGGTCATGGCCCTGGATCAAGCCGGCAATCTGAAGCCGCAGCTTGCCTTGTTCGCTCCAGAACCAGGGCAGACTCTCGAATGGCTTGGGTCGCCCGAGGATCGCTTCGGCCACCGCGCGGCCTTGATCGGTTGCGTTGGGAACCGATTCGACGCGCACGAGTTCGCCCCCGGCGTGGCGCGATGGATAGCGCGCGCAATCGCCGACGGCGTAGATACTCGGGTCGCTGGTTCTCAGGAATTGGTCCACCACGATGCCATTGGCCACTTCGAGTCCGGCCCCCTCGGCCAGTTCGACGTTGGGCAATATGCCGACGCAGATCAGAACAAGCTTGGTCGGGATGACTTCGCCGTTCGCTAGTTGGACCGAATCGGCGTGTCCCGCGCTTCCTTGGATGCGCGCCGGGGTCGTGCCGCACAAAATCCGCGCGCCGGCTTTTTCGTAATGACGGTGAAAGAACTCCGAGAGTTCTGTGCTCGCCACGCGGGCGACCAGGCGCGGCGCCGCCTCGACGATGCAGGTCTCTAACCCAAGGGCGAGGGCGAGCGAACCGACCTCGAGACCGATGTAGCCTCCGCCGATGATGACGATACGCCCGGCATCCTGCAGGCGTTGACGCAACCTGTCGGCGTCATCGAGGTGGCGCAGCGAGAGTACGCCGTCTATATCTGTTCCCTCGAGGCTCAGTTGCCGGTTGCGGCCGCCGGTTGCGAGGACAAGATGATCGTACTGGAGCATCTCGCCGGTCGTAAGCGCGACGGCGTGCCGCGTCCGATCGATCGCGGTCGCGCGCGCTCCGGTGCGCAATTCGATCCGGTTATCCTGATAAAACTTCTCGTGACGGATCAGCACATCCGGCAGAGGGGACAGCGCGAGATAGCCTTTTGACAGGGGCGGACGTTGGTAGGGCAGGTGAGGCTCGTCGCCTACCAAGGTCACGGTACCGGCGAACCCTTTTTCGCGAAGCGACGCGGCAACCTGAAAACCTGCTTGGCCCGCCCCTAGGATCAGCACCGCGGAAGCCACTGGAACCGATTCCTAGACCTGCCGCTCGGGCATGTGGACGACGAGCCCGTCGATCTCTTGAGACATCACGATCTGGCACGAGAGACGGCTGTTTGGTTTGCGCTCGCTGGCGGCGGTGTCGAGCATCGCATCCTCCGTGGCCTGCATCGGGGCGAGTTTGGATAGCCATTTTTCGTCAACATAGACGTGGCAGGTCGCGCACATCTGCGACCCGCCGCATTCGGCGACGATGCCGGGTACGCCGTTCGCAATGGCGGCTTGCATTACCGAGGTGCCGTCGGGCACTTCCAGGCTACGGACGGTGCCGTCGGGGGCGATATAGGTGAAGCTTCCCATCGCTGAGCTTATTGTGCGGTCACCGTGAGCGGCAATGTGTCGAGACCGCGCAGCACGTTGTTGAGTCGATGTGTCGCCGGGCCTGCGATCGCTATGGAGGCAATGCGGCGCGCCATGGCGGTAAACAGCACCTCGGTTTCCAGACGCGCGATCATCTGGCCGATGCAGCCGTGAATACCCGCTCCGAATCCCATATGACCGAGGTTCTGACGCTCGATGTCGAAGACATCAGGCCTCTCCCAGCGCCGTGGATCGCGGTTAGCGGAACCGGCCGAAAGGAAAAGTTTTTGATTGTTCGCAATCGGCACCCCCGCGATCGATGTATCCCGCGTCGAGGTACGGAAGTAGGTTTGGAAAGGCGATTCGAAACGCACCGCTTCCAGAAATGCCGAGCGAACAAGCCCTGGGTTGGCGCAGAGTTTCTTCCATTGATCAGGATGAGTGGCGAAGCACCAGAGGGCATTGCCGATGGAGTGCACTGTGGTGTCTATGCCGGCGGAGAGAAACGAGCGCACCAGGATCGGCGCTTCATCGGGCGGCACTTCTCCGGTGTCGACCGCGTCGTACACCTCGCTCCCCAAGCCGCCGGGCCGCAGGTTTTCGCGCCGGCAGTTGGACATGATCCACTCGCTTACCGGCTCGATGCCTCGCATCGATTCGCGGTAGATGTCGTTCTGCGGGCCGAAGGCGTTGAACACCGCTGATCCGTAGGGAATCAGATTCTCACGGCCGCTTTTCCCGATCCCGACCGCGTCAGGGAAGACTTTCAGAATATAGGGCTCGGCGATGTCCCTGACGGCTTCGATCTGTCGCTTTTCCAGAATGCGCTCCACGAGCGCTTCTGCCGCGACCTCGAAGTCCGCCTTGAGCCGGCGCAGATTGCCGGCCGAGAGCACCTTGCCGACCACTGCGCGCCGCCTGGTGTGCTCCGGAGGATCGGATTCGAGAAGCAGGCTCGGCGGGCGCCAGGGTTTCTCGTTGTTGAAATTTGCGATACCGATTCCGGCGCTGGACGAAAAGGTCTGCGGGTCGGCGAGGACGTCGTTCATTTCCTTGTGGCGACCGGTGGCCCAGCAGTCCCACTTGCGCAACCAGACGATGGGACCGGCCTCGCGAAGCTGCTCGTGATACGGATACGGGTCGCCGAGATATTCCTTCGAGAACGGATCGATATCCGAGACCGGAAATGCCGATTGCTCGGCAGTGGCAAGGGTCATGAAGTTTTCTCCCATTTATTTCTCTGTAACAGCATGAAGCCTGCTTCTCCCTCTGGGCGAAGAAGCCGAGGATGAGGGCACCGGCGTCAGCCATAGTCACGACGCTCAATATGATGCTCGCCCCATGAACCGACACCCGGCATGGAGAAAGGTTCCGTAGTCGGGTGAAGAGCGGCAGGCGACCGGCGCGCCGTATCGGGAGTATGGGTTATCTGGGTGGCTGGTATCTCAGGTGCTTGTACTGTTTGGCCGCCTGATCCATTTCGTCCGGCGTGAGCAATGCCGTCGTGTTGACTGTGACGGCGCCAGCGGCGTTGATGACCAACGATGCGGCTGCGATGCTCACGTTATCGGGAACATCGGCGATGATGAATACGTCGACTTTGCCGAGAGCAAAATAGAACGCCTCCAGTTTGCCGCCGACGGTTTGCAATGCGGCCTCTACCGCCTTCCTGCGCTTATTGCCCCCCGCCTTGATAAGTCCCTTGAATCCCGAGGCAGTATAGGAAGCCTGCCAGAGATATTTCGCCATGCGTCCACCTCCTGGTTTTTTGTTTGAAGACCGTCTGCACTAGGCAGTATACCGCTCCGAATTCTTGCACGGCGTCGCATATCCGGCTCGACTCACGCGGCGCAGCCGCAACTGCAGACGCCTAATTTGAGCATGAAAATGGCATAATGCGAACCCTGTTGCGATGACGCGCTTTCGACTACGGAGGGGTAATGGCTGATTCTTTGCGTTCCGTTATAGACCGACTTTCCAAAGCGGGGGAACTCAGGCATGTGACGAAGGAAGTCGATGCCCGTTATATCTCCGCGCTCCTGGTCAAGGCGGATAAACCCCTCGTATTCGAACGCGTACGCGGATTCGATTTTCCCGTCGTAGGCGGTCTTTACTGGACCCGCCAGCGCCTTGCCGCTGCGCTGGGCTGGCCCGAGGCTGAACTCGGCCTGCGCTTTCCCCAGGGCATCGAGCGCATGGTCGATCCGGTCCTGGTGGACAAGGCTCCGTCTCAGGAGGTCGTGCGGACCGGCGCGGACGTTGATTTGACGACGCTGCCGATTCCCTTCCTCGGAGAGAAAGATGGCGGTCCGTTCATTTCCGCCGGTGTCGTGCTGGCTCACGACGAGGAGCAGGGCTGCGTCAATGCCGGCGTCTATCGGATGATGTACCGCTCGCCCAGGCAGACATCGATCGATTTGGTAACGGTGTCCGATCTGCGCAGAAGCTATGAGCGGGCCTTTCAACGCAAGGAGCCGTTGCCCATCACCGTTTCCATAGGCGCTCATCCGTATGAGATTCTCAGTGCGGCATTCAAAGCGCCACCGGGCGTGAGCGAACTCAAGATCGCCGGCGGATTGCACGGGTCGCCCGTGCGTACCGCCCGCGCCAAGACCAGCGACGTGCCCGTGCTCGCGGATTGCGAGGTCGTTCTCGAAGGAGAAATCGCGCCGATAGGATGGACCGTGGACGAGGGGCCCTTCGGCGATTTCGCGGGGATGTATACCGAACTTAGGTGGAACCCCGTCTTCAATATCAAGGCCATCACTTATCGCAAAGATGCCGTGTTCCAAGTGATCCAGATGCCTTGGGAAAACGCCTGGCTGGGCGCGGCGGCCACCGAGGCGCAGGTCTGGGAAGTGCTCAAGCGCGCCGGCGTAAGTGTCGCCGCGGTACGAGTCACCGAGGGCAGCATGTGCCGCTTCTCCGTGTTGGCAGCTATCCGCAAGCGCGCCGGCGGAGGCAAGAATGCATTGATGGCTATCTTGTCGCTTCCGGACACCAAACACGCCATTGTGGTCGATGAGGATGTAGATATTTCCGACCCCGTTCAGGTCGAGTCCGCCCTTACGTTTCGGGTCCAGGCCGATCGCGATGTCATCATCATCCAGGACGCGCAAGCCAAGCATATCGACCCGAGCGTGCGCGCCTGGGAGTTGCCCAAAGGCGAACTGCCGGTGACGGCCAAGATGGGTATCGACGCAACAATTCCCGAACGGGTCCCGCCCAGTCACTATGAGCGGATCCGCCCGGCTTTTCTGAACGAGGTGAATCTTGACCAAATCATCTGAGGCAGAAGTCGTACAGCGAATTTTGAAGCTCCTGGAGCAGGGGCCGAAAAACTTCTACGCGATCCTCCAGTCGCTTGCGGACGTCGAGTATCGGACCATACTCATCGCCTGGGGATCGGTCCGGGAAAAAAATCTGCTGCGACGGGACGATCATGGAAACTATTTGTTGGCGGCCCAGGAGAGCAAAGGGCGTTAGCCCGCTAGCACGAATAACTGAGTTGTCGGATACCCACCCTAGCCCTCTCCCGCCCAGGCGGGAGAGGGGATGTCCCAACGCTTTCGTCATGCGCAAAGGGGAGTAGATTGCCCTACCGCGACTTCCGCGAATTTCTCGATGCCCTTCGCCGACATGGTGAACTGATCGACGTGGATCGTCCGATCGACCTGGTATTCGATGTTGCGAAGGCGCTGAAACAGAGCAACGCATGTAATGGACCCGCTTTCGTCTTCAACCGGAACGGCACCCGCTACCCGTTGGTCGCGGGCGTCTACTCGACCCGCAGCAAGGCATTGCTCGCATTCGAGGCGACGGAGGATACGATCTTCGAGAAAGTGCTGTCCGGCCTGGACCATCCGATAGCGCCGAAGTACGTATCGGGAAAGCAGCCCTGTCATGAGGTGGTGCTGAGCGGGGACGCGGTCGACATCAGGCGCTTTCCCATTCCGACTTATAGCCCCAAGGACGGCGGACCGTTCATCACCCCCGGCATCGTGGTCTCCAAGGATCCCGAGACGGGCGTTCCCGATATCGGCCACTATCGCTTCCAGGTTCTCGGCGCGGACAGGCTCGGATTTTTTGCTCAGCGGTTCCATCGCTTCGGCAAGAACATCGCGAAAGCCGAGCGCATGGGCACCACCCTGCAGGGGGCGCTGCTGATCGGGGTCGACCCGGTGCTGGCCTACGCTTGCCAAGTCCAGTGCAGCGACAGCACCAATGACTGGGAAGTCGCCGGTGGATTGCGCGGAGCGCCGGTCGAACTGGTGCGCTGCAAGACGGTGGACATCGAAGTGCCGTCACATGCCGAGGTGGTCGTCGAATTCGAGGTCGATCTTGCGCGCAAGGCGCTCGAAGGCCCTCTGGGCGAGTACACGGGCTACTACACGCCGGCATCGGAGAAGCCGACCGCCCGCATCACAGCGATCACGCACCGTCAAGATCCGTACTTCCAGGGACTGCTCACGGGCATGCCTGTCACCGAGAATCACATACTCAAGCAGATTCCTTTCGAGGCTTCGTTCTGGCGCGCGCTGAAGCAGCAGTTTCCGACGGTGGAGAAGGTCGCCATCACCGCATCGGGTGGGGTTCAGTTCTACACGGTTATCGCGATGAAGCCTCGCTTCGCGGGCGAGGCAAAGCAGGTGATCATGGCGGCCATGGCATCCAACGTGCGCCCAAAATGGGTTGTCGTCGTCGAGCCCGACATCGATGTTCACAATCCGTCCGACGTGGAATGGGCAATGGCATTGCGCGTCAAGCCCGAGCGCGACGTGTTCGTGGTTGCGGACCTTCCGGCAGGTCCTGCCGATCCCTCGGTGGATTCTAAGGGCCCGCTTGCCACCCACGTCTCGTCGGCAGTCGGCATCGACGCTACCCGTCCGGTGGGGGTGGTCTTCCCCGACGTTGCAGACGTTCCCGGCTGGCGCGAGTTCAGTATGCCGGAGCTGGCAAGATAGGCCGTGGGCCATTCCATATTCGCGCCCGATTACGATATTCTTAGTTAAGGTTAATCGTCGCCCAGCGCAGACGCGTGCGGCGGGCCACCGCTGCCCAACGGCGCCTGCAGAATGCATAATGAGCCCGGGGCAGGATATGCGACAAGGGGCAGGGCCGGGGCCGATACTTTTTCACGGCAATATGGACGCCGTTTTCCATGCGAAGGCGAAATAGGGAGGGGTAGATGGAAGCCGACAAGTACGACGCGTTGATAATCGGGGCGGGGCACAACGGATTGGTGCTGGGCTGCTATCTTGCCAAAGCCGGACTGAAGGTATGTGTC
The DNA here is from genome assembly GCA_016210745.1 of Betaproteobacteria bacterium. GTDB lineage: Bacteria > Pseudomonadota > Gammaproteobacteria > Burkholderiales > SG8-39 > JACQTO01. The sequence continues at coordinate 1,806 of JACQTO010000093.1, read as the reverse complement.
ATCGAGCGCCGTCTGGAGGCTGGAGGCGGTCTGAGCACCGAGGAAATCACGATCGCGGGCTTTTCACATAACCTGCACTCGTATTTCCACGACACCGTCAACATCATGCCGGCTTACACGGACTTGAAGTTGGAAGAGTACAACGCGCGCTACTATTGCCCGCCCGTGCAGGCGGGGATGATTCTTCCCGACGGCCGCTCGCTGTGTTTCTATGACAGCGACAACCTCGACAAGACGTGTGAGAGCATTGCCCGCTTCTCCAAGAAAGATGCCAAGACATGGCGCGAGATTGTCGCTAACTACAGCGAGTTCGTTTCCACGGTCATCGTTCCGGCGCTCTACAGCCCCCCCTCACCGCCATCGGAGCAGATGGTTGCGATGGAGGGATCGCCCGAGGGCATGGAGTGGCTGCGCATCAGCCGCATGAGCCCGCGTGAAGTGGTCGACGAGTGGTTTGAGAACGAGCATGTCAAAGCGCTGGTGCTGCACCACCTTCCGATCCCGCGGGGGGTACTGCCCGACTACGCCGGCTTGGGGGCGGTCGTACCCCTGGTCATTAGCCAGGTGGAGAAATCCCAGATGGCGCTGGGCGGCTCGCACATCACTGCGCACGCGCTCTGGCGGGTGCTGTTGGAGTCCGGCGGGCAGGCAGCATCGCTTACCCACATACAAAAGATCCTGATAGAAGACGGTAAGGTCGTTGGCGTAGAGTCCGAGGACGGGCGCAAGTACCTCGCTCCGGTGGTGGTCAGCACCGTCGATGTCAAACAGACCTTTCTGAAGATGGTCGGCGAGGACAAGCTCGATCCCGTGTTCGTAAACCACGTCAAGGGATTCCGCCTGGATGAGTTTTCGGTCTTTGCCGTGCATCTGGCTCTGCGCGAAGCGCCGAAGTTCAAGACCCAACCGGGATACGAGGACATCAACAAGGCGTTCAGGCTGAACGTCGGTTTTGACACGCCGGCGGACTACACCGCGGTTCTCGCCGACGTACGCCAGGGCAGGCTTCCCGAGAAGCTGGCGTTCATCGCAAGCGTGCCCACCTGGTTCGATCCTTCGCAGGCGCCTAACGGCCATACGGCTTTCCTCTGGGCGCTGGTGCCTTATCGCTTGAACGGCGCGAGTTGGGACGATGTCAGGCAAGAATATGCCAAACGCTGCATCGCCAAGTTCCAGCAATATGCGCCCAACGTAAATTCCGACAACATCCTGGCGTGGGAGACGCAGACCCCGGCCGATATCGAGGCCCGGATCATCAACATGGCTGAGGGGGGAGTTTTCATGGGCCGCATGCATTTCGCCCAACTGGAACACTTCCGCCCACTGCCGGAACTGGCCCAGTTTCGGACCCCGATCAAAGGGCTCTATATGGCGGGCGCCTGCATGCATCCCGGCGGCGGCATCATCGCCGGCCCCGGATTGATCGCTGCGGATATTATTCTGGATGACCTCAGGATGCCCAAGTGGTGGGAGAATCAGTAGGAGTCGAGGCGTCGCTGCAGCGGATTATCGATATTTCGATCGCGTGAAAGCAAGGAGAGTCACATGGATAACGAATACGACGGCATCATAATCGGTGCGGGTCACAATGGGATGATCTGTGCGGGTTATCTGGCCAAGGCGGGTTTGAAGATACTCATGTTGGAGCGCCACCTGGAGATCGGTGGGGGCCTGGATTCGCATGAGAGCCCGCGCTCTGGCTTCTGGCACAACGTTCATTCGAACATGCATCGAGGCGTCGCCGACCTGATGTGGTACAAGGATCTGGGGTTGGGCGAGCTGGGGCAGGAGTACATCCGTTTTCCG
>JACQTO010000092.1 GCA_016210745.1 Betaproteobacteria bacterium | reverse complement strand
GGAGCGAAAGAGCGGATTACCCGAGCGAAAATCGGCGCAAATGCTGCTTCCAGTCGCAAAAATCGCCGTCATCTCGATCACGACCTATGAATTTCACCCATTTCGCAGACCTTCCTTAGAAACCAAATCTTCGCCAAATCTGCCAACTGTAAAGTTGACTAAATTCGGCTCCTCAGGCCTGGCGCTTGGCGCGATGGAATTCCGCGATGAGTCTCCCTAGGCCATCGCGCTCCGACTTGGGCTGAAACAGGTGCCGACGGGCGGCGATGCCCGCTTGCAGCCGCCCATAATACGCATGCTCGGTCGCGGCACGGCGCAGCAGCTGCGCCAGTCGGCGTTCATCTTCCAGGGGGAAGTAGCCGGGATAAGCACGCCCCAGCATGCCGATGTTTCCCGGCACGCGGGAAGCGATGACGGGAACCCCCGCGCAGGCTGCCTCGGCAATGGCATTTGCGCCCCCTTCCATGCGCGAGCTCAGGATCAGCACGTGGGCACGAGCGAGCCAGCGGAGCGCCCGCCAATGAGGCAAGCCACCCAGCCAGCGGTAGCGTGGCTCGATATGCATGAGGCGCCGCGCCTCGCGTTCCATCTCGGGCGCCAGAGCCTCGCCGATCTGGACTACCTCGATACGCGGCAAATCGGTCAGAAATTGCAGGGCCAAGGCGGCGCGGAAGGGGTCCTTTTCCGCGCGCAGGTGGCCCAGGACGACGGTGCGGAAGACGCGATGCGGGGGGGAGGAAAGAAGGGGCACACGCGCCGATTGGTAGATGATGCGGGTTTTGGGGCGCAGCGCCGGGGGCAGCTCGAGCCTTCCCATGTCCTGCAGCACCACGAGTCGATCGGCGATTCGGAGCGAATGCTGGGCTTCTGCATCGCTGCGAATATCACGATAAAGGTCGGTTCCCGTAAGCACGACGATGAGCGGGCGCCCCGGGCAGGTTGCGCGAAATCGCGCCGCTGACTCGTGGCTGCGACGCGCATGGAGCGCAATCAGCAAATCTACCGGCGCGCCGCCCCATTGCGTTTCAACAGCCACCGTGTGGCCGAGCGCGCGTAGAAATGCGGCCCAGCGTGCAGCGGTGTGGCGATTTCCCGCGCGCGAGCGCGCGCCGGCCGGAGTGATGATCGCGATTTTCACGCCGTGGCTTCTGGGTTAGACTGGCTCGCCATGCAGGAATTCTCTCATCAATTGCTCGAATCCCGGCGCAGGACGCTCTTGCTCACCCAGGACCTCGCCGTGGGCCAATTGTCGGGACCGAGGCTCCCGATCGTCAACCCTTTCCTATGGGAACTCGGCCATGTGGCATGGTTCCAGGAAAGGTGGTGCCTGCGTCAGGGAGATGATCTAAGCCAACGATTGACTCCGGGCGCGAACCTGGGCCCGAGTCTGATCGACGGCGCCGATGCATTGTACGACTCCTCGCGCGTTCCCCATGACACGCGCTGGGACCTGCCGCTGCCCAATCTGCGGGCGACCTTGGACTATCAAGAGCGGGTTCTCGAACGCGTGCTGCAGCGGCTGGAGCGCGAGGCGGGCAATGAGTCGTTAGCCTATTGTGCCGAGCTTTCCACTTATCACGAGGACATGCACGCGGAAGCATTCCATTACATGCGCCAGACGCTTCGCTACCCGGAACCCGCCTTAGGGGCGCGCGCGTCGATCGACTCCGTGTGCGCGTCCGCAGAGGGCGATGCGGCTGTGGGTGGCGGGATTTTTCGCCTAGGCGCCGAACCGGGCACGGGATTTGTTTTCGACAATGAAAAGTGGGCTCACGAGGTCGATGTGCCGGCATTCCAGATTTCGCGCAGGCCTGTTAGCAACGAGGAATTTGCGCAGTTTGCCGACGAAGGCGGATACGAGAGGCGTGAATTCTGGTCCGACGATGGCTGGGCATGGAAAGAGAAATCGCTCGCCAATTCGCCGCACTATTGGGCTAAACAGGATGGTTTGTGGCTGGAGCGCCGATTCGATCGACTCCGGCCGCTAATCCCGGATTTACCGGTCATGCACGTCAACTGGCATGAAGCGCAAGCCTATTGCCGTTATGCCAAGCGCAGGCTGCCGACGGAAGCCGAATGGGAGCTTGCTGCCTGTAACCTGGGCCGGGTGAAGCCGCGTTTTCCCTGGGGCGATTCTCCGCCGGCGGCGACCCAGGCAAATCTTGGCACGGGTGGACGCGTGCCGGCCGGTGCGCTGCCCGATAGCGACAGCGCAATCGGATGCCGCCAAATGATCGGCAACGTCTGGGAGTGGACCGAGTCGGTGTTCCAGCCGTACCCGGGCTTCGTCTGCGATCCATATCAGGACTATTCGTTGCCTTGGTTCGGCACTCACCGGGTGCTGCGCGGAGGCAGTTTCGCTACGGCGGCGCGACTGATCCGCAATACGTGGCGCAATTTTTTCACCCCTGACCGCAACGATATCTTCGCCGGGTTTCGCACGTGCGCGTTGAACCGCGCCTGATCCGCTCGCGTGACAACCCACAGGTCAAGGCGCTGCTCAAGCTCGCCCGCTCATCGCGCGAGCAGCGCGCCAGCGCTACGACAATCCTGGATGGGGAGCGGCTCATCGAAGCTTTCCAGGCGAGCGGCGGTACGGCCGAGGCCATCTTGGCCACCGAGGCCGCGTACGCTTCCCCCCCCATCCGTGCGCTGATGGGGCATGCACCTGCGCGTGCCCGGCTGTTGCTGGCCGAGCCGCTGGTGCGCCAGATGTCACAGGTAGTTACGACCAGCGGCTTGCTCGCTGTCGTGCGCATACCGGCGCCGCAGCCGATTCCCGAACGTGTGGCGACATGCCTGCTGCTCGAATGCATACAGGATCCCGGCAATCTCGGTTCGATCCTGCGCAGTGCCGTCGCTGCGGCCATCGACCATGTATTCCTGTCGCCGGGTTCGGTTTACGCGTGGTCACCCAAGGTGATACGCGCGGGGATGGGGGCGCATTTCTTCCTTTCCATTCACGAAGGAGTGGCGCCGCCGGCTCTGGTCGGGCGCGCGCTCGGTCCGATTATCGCTACCGAGCCGCGCGCGGTTGATTCGCTCTACGATATCGACTTGAGCGGGCCGGTGGCATGGCTTTTCGGCAACGAAGGCAGCGGCTTGTCCGAGGAGGCGGCGCGCATTGCGACACGGCACATGAGAATCCCGATGCCTGGCGCGACAGAATCTCTCAATGTGGCGGCGTCGGTGGCCGTGTGTCTGTTCGAGCAGATACGCCAGCGGCTCCACGCGCCAACTCCACGGGCTTGAATGTCTGCTCGACGCGCTGTGTCCCGCTGGGCTGCCGGAGCACGAGATTGATAAAGGCAAAACGAGCCTCTTTGGTTCTGGATATGCCTAGTCACTTAGAAGTCTACTGTTGACAAATTTGGCGAAGATTTGGTCTCTAAATTCGTCTCCCCTTTTCGTGCAGTTGCTTGCAACTG
>JACQTO010000091.1 GCA_016210745.1 Betaproteobacteria bacterium | reverse complement strand
TCCCGAGATCGTGCGCGAGCAGCCCGGCGACTGCCCGATCTGCGGCATGGCGCTGGAGCCGCGCACCTTCAGCGCCGAGGAAGCAAACCCCGAACTCGAGGACATGAGCCGGCGCTTCTGGGTGAGCGCGGCGCTCGCGCTTCCGCTGTTCGTGCTCGCCATGAGCGCGGAGTTCGCTCCGCGGTGGACGGCGCAGTTCATCAGTCCGCGAGCGCTGCAGTGGCTGGAATTCGGGCTCGCGACGCCGGTGGTGCTCTGGGGCGGTTGGCCGTTTTTCGTTCGCGGCTGGCGCTCGCTCGTCACTCGCAACCTCAACATGTTCACGCTGATCGCTCTGGGGGTGGGCGTGGCGTGGCTGTTCAGCGTTGTCGGCACTCTCGCGCCGGGAGTATTCCCCGTAACCATTCGCACCATGGAAGGCCTGGTCCCGGTGTATTACGAGGCGGCTGCCGTCATCACGGCACTGGTGCTGCTCGGCCAAGTGCTCGAACTGCGCGCGCGCAGCCGAACCAGCGCCGCCATCAAGATGCTGCTCGGACTTGCGCCGAAAACGGCGCGCATCGTTCGCGAGGACGGCCGCGAGGAGGATATCGCGCTCGAACAGGTGAAACCCGGCGATCGGCTGCGGGTGCGCCCCGGAGAAAAAGTGCCGGTGGACGGAACCGTGACCGAGGGATCGAGTTCCGTCGACGAATCCATGGTGACCGGCGAGTCGATACCGGTGGAAAAGCACGCCGGTGAACGCGTGATCGGCGCCACCGTGAACGGCACCGGGAGCCTGCTCATGCGCGCTGAGCGCGTGGGCGCGGAGACCCTGCTCGCGCAAATCGTCCATATGGTCTCCGAAGCGCAGAGGAGCCGCGCGCCGATCCAGCGCCTGGCCGACGTCGTCTCGGGGTACTTCGTTCCGGCGGTGGTGGCGATCGCCGTTCTCACTTTTGCGGTGTGGTGGGTTTGGGGACCGGAGCCGCGGCTTGCACACGCGGTGATCAACGCCGTGTCGGTGCTCATCATCGCCTGCCCCTGCGCGCTGCGACTTGCGACGCCGATGTCGATCATGGTGGGCACCGGACGGGGCGCCGCGGCAGGCGTTCTGATCAAGAACGCCGAAGCGCTGGAGATCATGGAAAAGGTCGATACGCTTGTCACCGACAAGACCGGCACGCTCACCCTTGGCAAACCGCAGCTCACCCGGGTAGTAGCCGCCGCTGGCGTCGACGAGAACTCGGTCCTCGCTCTGGGCGCAAGCCTCGAGCGCGCGAGCGAGCACCCCTTGGCCGCGGCGATCGTGGCAGGGGCACAAACGCGCGGACTTGAGCTGCCTGAGGCTGGCGACTTCCAGTCGGTCACCGGCAAAGGAGTGACCGGCCGTGTCGGCGTTCATGAAGTGGCCATCGGCAACCGCAAGCTGCTGGAGGAGGCGGGGATCGCATTCGGCGATCTGGCGCAGCGCGCCGAAGCCCTGCGCGGCGAAGGGCAGACGGTGATGTTCGTCGCCATCGACGGCAAACCGGCGGGCCTGATCGCGGTCGCCGATCCGGTCAAGGAAACGACGCCCGAGGCTATCCGCCAGCTGCACGAGGAAGAATTGCAGGTGGTGATGCTCACCGGCGACAACCAGACGACCGCGCAAGCGGTGGCGCGCAAGCTCGGCATCGACCGCGTCGTCGCCGAAGTTCTGCCCGAGCAGAAAACCGAAGCGGTGAAACGGCTGCAGGCCGAAGGCCGCGTGGTGGCCATGGCGGGCGACGGCATCAACGACGCGCCGGCTCTTGCGCAGGCGCAGGTCGGAATCGCCATGGGAACCGGTACCGACGTCGCCATGGAAAGCGCCGGCATCACGCTCGTGAAGGGCGATCTGCGCGGCATCGTGCGCGCGCGCCGATTGAGCCGCGCGACGATGCGCAATATCCGTCAGAACCTTTTTTTCGCCTTCATCTACAACGCACTCGGCGTGCCGATTGCCGCCGGCGTGCTGTACCCGTTCTTCGGCGTACTGCTCTCGCCCATGATCGCCGCGGCGGCGATGAGCTTTAGCTCCGTCTCGGTGGTGACGAATGCGCTGCGGCTGAACCGCGCGCGGTTATGACGAACGCTATGTCATGCGTGCGAACGAATGGCGAAAGACACGCCGTGCAACCCGCTCGCTGCACGGTCCCTTCTTGAGCGGTCCCTGAATAACGCCAGGCGCTGCGGCGCCCGGCCCCGAGTGATGCTGGGTCACCCGCCGGACACGGTCCCCATAATCCAGGCCCCGCCGATTCCGGTCAGCGAGATCCGCTCTCCCGGCTGAAGGCAGCGATTGCGGTGCATGTTGTGCGTATCGATTACGGTTATCCGACTGCCGTCCGCCAGTTCGATGGTGTTATTGCAATGGCTCAGGCCCTGCGCGTCGATATCGCAGTTGCTATCGCTTTTCACGGTCCCGGTGGCGCTCTTACGCTTTGCCAGGGCGCGCCCCTGCACGACCTTCAGCAGATATTGCCCGCCACGGCCGTTGTCCTGCCAGGATGCCATCGCCACGCCGCGCGGAATGGGCGGCTCGCCGGTGCCGGCGCGCGCTTCGGAGAAAAACGGCGAGGCCGCGCTCAGCACAATCGCGCCAAGGAGCCATCGACTCACGGGGTGGACCTTCAGATGAATTGTCATGTCTTGCTCTCGCCTATAGGGTGTTGAAAGTTAACGGATCGTGGCAACGCGACTGGAGCAATCGTCGCGATGCAACTTGCTCCATTTGCTTCAGGTCATTGGCGTGTCCGCTTGGAACGGTGGTGCTTCACCGACGCGAGATCTCTGTGGTTCGCAGTCATCCTCGCGACCGGCGTGTCCGATGCCAAGCCATCGAGAATCGGACAATCCGGTCGGTCGTCCCCATGGCAACCCGCGGCAAGCTCCATGAGCACGTGCTTCATCGCCTCGAGCTCGCCGATACGCTCGTCGAGTTCCGAGATGTGGGCGAGCGCGAGCGCTTTCACCTTGCTGCTGGGACGGCGCTGATTTCTCCAAAGACCCAGCAGGTCCCCGATCTGCTTTATCGAGAAGCCCAGGTTTCGCGCCTGCCGGATGAAACCGAGCGCATGCACGTCGTCGAGCGTATAAGTGCGATATCCGGAATCGGTGCGAGGCGCCGCGGGAATGAGGCCGATCTGCTCATAGTGGCGGATCATTTTCGCCGACACGCCGGACTTGCAAGCGACTCCGCCGATGTTCATCCGCATGCGATCCATATCGAATCTCCTTTAGCTTGGCCAATTCAGGTGAATGCCGCGCCGCACAAAACCCTTCCTACCTTGGAAGGTTAAAGCTTCCCATCGTGGGAAGGTCAAGCGGTCCATGCCCGACTTTGAGTGCTTAGTTCTTCGCTGGGCATGCAAGTAAAACACGGCGTCCAGATTACCCTGCTCATGGACGATTTGCGAGTTCGCTCTGCATTGACGATCGTCCGCGATGCGGCTTTTTGTAACGCAGCGTAACAAGTGAGGCCGGCGCAACGGCCGCGTACAAAAAGCAAACAGACCGCATACGTTGAGGTGGTGAAATGGGAATCGATGCGGCGGTAGACATTTCGCGATCGTCGGGCGCCGCAGAGCTGCAAACTCAACTTGACGGAGGAATCGATCATGAAACGCACGACAAGAATTGCAGTTGCCGTCGGCGCGGCCCTGTCCCTTGGGCTGGCCGCCGCGGTGGTGAATGCGCATCCCAATGGCATGGGATGGGGCGGCGACTGGGGCGGAGGTCCCGGATATGACATGCACGGCTACGGCATGGGTCCGGGATACGGCATGCACGGTTATGGAATGGGCTATGGCATGGGTCCGGGCTACGGCATGCACGGCTACGGAATGGGCTACGGCATGGGTTACGCAGGCGACGCGGAGCAGGGGCTTGCGGGTCTGAAATCGGAATTGGGCATCAATGCCAAGCAGGAGTCGGCTTGGCAGGCATTCCTCGACAATGCCAAGCAGCAGGAAAAGAACCGGGAAGCGTGGTTCGCCAAGCTGCGTGAAGCGCGATCCGCTGGAACGACGCCGGACCGGCTCGCCCAGCAGGCCGAGTTCATGAAGCGGCGCCAGAGCGATCTGGCGAACAGTGCGGCGGCATTGAAAGACCTCTACGCGGCACTCACGCCCGAGCAGCAAGCGATTGCCGACCAGCGTCTCGGCGGATTTGGTCCCGGCTACGGCTATCGCGGCGGCCCTCGAGCACGTTCGCGTTGACGAAAACGCGTGGGTCGGCGACAGCGCCGACCCAAACGCCGCGATGATCACGGGCCTGCTTTCGGTGTTTGCCTTTTGGCTGCTGAAGACATTTCCGGTATTTGCGACCATGGGCTAGGACTGAAGATCGGAGGGATCGTGACAATGAATATGGGCAAACCTTTACTGGCTTCGATTGCCGCGGCGCTGGCGCTGCTGGGGGTGTATTTCGGGGCGCTGGGTATTCTCTCTGGCTGGAACGCCACGGTCGAGCAGTTCCTGACGTATCGCTATTTTGTGCTGGCGCTGGCGGTGGGCTTTGGCGTGCAGGTCGGGCTGTTCGTCCACCTGAGGGCGCTGGTGCATGGGGCGCGCAAGCAAGGGGTGGTTCTTGCCACCTCGGGTACGGCCTCGACCGCGGCCAT
>JACQTO010000089.1 GCA_016210745.1 Betaproteobacteria bacterium | reverse complement strand
GAAAATAGGAGCGAAAGAGCGGATTACCCGAGCGAAAATCGGCGCAAATGCTGCTTCCAGTCGCAAAAATCGCCGTCATCTCGATCACGACCTATGAATTTCACCCATTTCGCAGACCTTCCCTAAATCTGTCTCCCCCTTTTCGTGCAGTTGCTTGCAACTGCACGAAAAGGGGGAGATCGATCCAGCTGGTTCCGGCTATGACGGCTTAGGCAGCAAAACGGGGTCAGAGTAACATTTCATCAAAGCGATATCGAGTTGGCTTGATGTGTTTGGGAAATGTTACTCTGACCCCATTTTGCGTCCTCAGTACACGTGTTTGGAATTCAGGAATCCGGAATACTTCTTGTCCTCGGCGTGAATATGCGCGATCACCCACGCCCTCAACCAGGTTTCTGCCTCCGCCGCGGTGGGCAACTCGCCGTCCGAAAGGCGCGCTTGAAATTGCCCAGCCACCGCCAAGAGCCGACGGTGAAGCGTGGCGTGACGCTCCAAGTCCGGGTAGGCATACAGCCGAAGCAGCGACTCTTCCTCGGCGAAATGATAACTCGCGAAAGCAGCCATTGACCGGAACGTCTCCAATACTGTTTCACGTCCCTTCCCCGCCTCGATGGCGGCGAGCAGCGCCACGGCGTTGGCAATCAGCGCAACATGCTGATTATCCATCCGCTGAACGTCAAGCGCGCACTCTCCGGCCAGGCTTGACATGCGCTGACGCAGGCGAGTGGACTCGGAAAATAGCCGCAGGTGCCGTTCATGGGTCTCCAGCAGCTTCCATCTCACCACCGGTATGGAACGGAGTGCTTCAGCCGGTATGGCGATTAGTTCCAGCGCGGTGTTCGCGCTGATCGAATACATGCTGGGCGTACCGAACAGCACCGTTTCCTCACCGATAAAATCCCCCGGTGCAAGCAATCCATAGACCTCCTCGGCAAACCGGCGCTCGGCCTCTCCGCGTTGGATCATCACCAGGCCCAGCCCTTTGGGGTCGAACGTCTCCGATGCGGAAAGGGAGATTCTGCCTACCGCGGCCGCCACGCGGTTGAGGGTGGGGTCCGACAGCCCTTCGCCGAAAAGCGGAGTACGGCGCAAGAATTCGCGGTGCGCCTGCAACTGGCTTATTTCGGCAAGAACGCGGTTACCGTTCATGAACTGCATATATAGATCGCAAGGCAGGCGCAGCGCCTGGACGAAGTTTTCCGCACGATAGGTTTCCCGCGACGGCTTGCCCAGCAATCCGGAAATCTCTCCCGCGAGCGATCCGGCGCGCATGACGTTGTGCACGCCGGATCCGACCTCGATCATTTCGACCGTTCCGGTAAGGATCAGGTAGATATCGCGGTTGGTCTCTCCCGCCTTGATGACGATACTCTGCGGATTGAAAGTAACCAGGGGGGCATTGAGAAGAATGCGCAACTGGTGGCTAGGGACATTGGGAAAATAGCTGCGGAGGAAATCGTGCGCGGCGCGCAGCGTGTAATCCTGATTGCCCGGTATGAGTATATCCACGGCGCCGAAAGTTGCCCCGGAGCCGATTTCCTTCTCGTCGTCCGTATAGCGCCGCGCAACATGCGAGAGCAGAATCTTGCGCGATCGATCTCCGCGGAAATCCCTTGCTTGGCCATGGATCATGCCGCCGCCGATGTCGATCTTCTTGACATCGGCAGGTATCGCATAGGCGGACTTGACGCGCTCGAAAAACGTACGGCTGACCCCGGGCTGCTCGGGATCTTGCGTTACCATCGAATCCAGCACGTCAAGAGCGACGATGTCGGCAAAGTGCGCATAAGTGCGCCAGCCTCCCTCCCAAATGGCGCGAAACAGCAGTACGCTCGTCTCCACGGGGTGAGGCGAAAACAAGGGCTTGACCTGAAGCCCTTCGATATCGTTCCAAGCGTCGAACGAAAGGTCTGTGCAGTCGAAATAGTCGGCGAAAGAAGACTCTTCAATCGACATCAATGCGGCCAGCTTCTTGGCCACCGATACGCGCACCAGGGCGGTGGCATAGTACTTGATGCGGTGGTCGGAGCGGATCAGTTGCGCCAGCCCCGCAAAATGATCGTCGTGAGAGTGGGTATGAAATATCCCGGCTACCTCGTCCGCGCCGATTCCTAGCGCCGCGAGGCTCGCCTGGATGTTGGGGCCTGCATCGATCAGATAAACTCGACCTTGAAACATCAGGATGGAGCCCATCGAGGGCCGGTTCGGATCCCATCCGTCACCTTCTCCGGAATGAATGACGGCGAAATACTCGCGTCTCAGCAGGTGAAATCCCAATGTGTAGGGCACGTCGTACTGGACATTCGGCGCCAGATTGAGATCGACGCTAACCTTGTCCTCCCCGAGCGCGAACTCGAACTGGTTGAGCGCGAGCCGTCGTATGCGCAGGCCGCCGCGAAGGACTATCGGTTTGTCGTCCAGGTAAATCGGATCGAGGAGTTCGCGCGGATGCTGAATGGCGCCGAACGCGAAGCGAAGCTTGAGGCGCATCATTTCACGGGCGGCTCCCGGCTCGATGCCCGCGTTCATGATTTCCTCTTCGGAAATAAGACCGTAATTGCCGCGGTAAATATACTGAAGCTGGGCGTTGACTTGTTCGCGTAGGCCGATCAGCATCGGCCGCTCGCCGGTGTTATTTGGATGATCCGGAATTATCAATCCCTGCCGGTAGAGCATCTGCAGAACCGGAAACTCCGCCAGGTTGGACAAACGACCGTTCTGCAGCAGGACATCGGAGAGCAGAATCGCGTTGGGTCCGGTTTCGCAATCGATTCCAGCGCGCTCGACCGGCAGGATCAGTCCCCGTTTCATCAAATGCTTGACTGCGTCCGCCGGACACCCGCACAGTACGCGAATGCCGATCCGGGGCGCTTCCACCCAAAATACTCCCGTGGTTACCTCGATTTTCGTCAGTTCGCTCATTGCGGGATGGGCGGACGCGCAGTCGTAAGAAGATATGGCTTCCGGATTGAAGATAGGCGGCCGCGCTGGAGGCCGAAAGGGGGCTACACCGCTAAAGTTACCACACAGGTCGGCCGTGTGGTTTGAATTCAGTCGGACAGCTCTCGGCGTCGCTTGACTTGAGACGGTTGGAACGAATAGCCATTGCTCTGGGCGTCAGCCACGCATTCCTCGTAGTCCTTGTATCCCGCGTGCGATTCGCCCGTGACCGTGTGGTCGGTCAACAGCCGTTGCCAGCGCCACCGACGGTTGTGATCGGTGTAAAAGCGCCAGATGACGTTCATGTCGGTACTGCCTTTCTGTTTAAGCATTCGCCCGTCTCTTGCCGAGCCGGAGGAACCAGGGTGACGATCGGTTGCGGATCGCATCGCAGGGTCAGATCTCTTTCAAATTCGCAGCTGATATCTTGCCGTCCTTTCCCTTTACGACTTCGTATTCGAGCCTCTGGCCTTCCTTAAGCGTAGTCAGGCCGGCGCTCCCGACGGCTGAAATATGCACGAAGACGTCTTTCGAATGATCTTCCGGTTCGATGAATCCATATCCCTTATTTGCATTGAACCACTTCACTTTCCCGATTGGCATGGCGGAATCTCCGAGCGGGTGAAGTCAACAAGCTACGCCTTAACCGGAATAAATACCAGCACCCCCCTGGGGAAGCCACTTTTCGCGAGCCGCCGAATGGCAGGGGATCGGTGCCTGAAACGGCCGCGTCATCGGTAATCGGACGCTGCCGTCGGGAGCCGGGCGGGCGTGCCGGCGGCTGGGTGAACCGCAAGGCGATCGTGGGAATTATGCCCCGTGGAAATTATTGACTTGCCTCTCACTCGGTATAAGATTTATCCATTGAGGCCGTCGGGCCGCTTCGGGGCCTCGGGTAGCGTCGTTTCAAACCGCGATCGTGATAAGGAGAAACATATGAAATCAGCAACGATAAGAATGATTAGCCGTTTTCTGATCGTCTCGCTCATGCTCCTGCCGTTTCAGACCGTTCAGGCCGGCATGATCGGAACCGATCGGGTCGCCACCGCAGCCAGTGCGCAAGCCGACCGCGCCCTGATAATGAGTTTGGCGAGCCGCTCGGATGTGGCGGGCCAGCTTCAGGCGCTGGGGCTGGATCCTGCCGCCGCCAAGGACCGGGTCGCTGCGATGACCGACCAGGAAGTGCGCTCGCTCGCGGGAGACCTGAATTCCCTGCCCGCCGGCGCCGAGAGCAGTTGGGGATGGGCCATAGTGATCGTTCTGGCGATCGCATTGTATTTCTACTGGAGATAGCGATCCCTGAGTTCCTGCACGTCACCCGAAGCGCCCGCCTGACCGCGGGCGTTTTTTTTCTTTGTGCTTGCTTGAGCGGCTGCGCGGTGCTGCTCCCGCAAACGGCCCAGTTGCGTGAAGCCCGGCCCGAGCGCCTGCTCGAACGCATCGAGCTTACCGAGGTTCCATTTTTCCCGCAGCAGGACTATCAATGCGGCCCGGCCGCACTCGCTACGTCGCTGGTGCATTTCGGTGCGAAGGTCACGCCCGAGGACCTCGTCACCCAGGTCTATCTCCCCGCGCGCAAGGGCAGTCTGCAGATCGAAATGCTGGCTGCGGCGCGGCGCTACGGAATGGTGTCCTACCGGCTTGCGCCGCGCTTCGAGGATCTGTTACGCGAGGTCGCCGCGGGTAATCCGGTCATCGTGCTGCTGAACTATGGGGTATGGCCGTTTCCGATCTGGCACTACGCGGTGGTGGCCGGCTATGACTATTCCGAGGGCCAGGTGGTGTTGCGCTCAGGCGAAAAAGAGCGGCTCACCATGCCGTTCGGCATCCTCGAATACCTCTGGAAGAAAAGCAACTACTGGGCAATGGTCGCCGTCCCGTCCGATCGCATACCCGCCACCGCCACGGAATCGGACTTTCTCGCGGCGATCGTAGCGATGGAACGCCTTGGCGACGCCCGCGCCGTCGTGGCGGCCTACGCGACATTCCTCCGCCGCTGGCCCGCTAACCTGGCGGCCGCCATCGGCCTTGCAAACGGCCATTACGCCGCAGGCGAGCTGGAGAAAGCGGCGGTGGTATTGCGCCGGGCCGCTGATCTCCATCCGGATTCGGTCGCCGTCCTCAATAATCTGGCGCAGACCCTCTCGGATCTGGGGCGCGACGACGAGGCGCTTGGGCTGATCGATCGCGCCGTTGCGCTGGACGGCTCCTTTGGCGCTTCAGCGCGCGAAACGCGCGAACTGATCCTGCAGCGCTTGAAGCCGGCGAGCGCGCCCGGCAAATAGCCTAAGCCCAATGTTGCGCGGACGAAAAGCCGTCCGCGCGGATCGCCGAGATTGTGTACGGATGATGAAGCCGTCCGTACGCAATCGACGATCTCGGATAAAGACGAAAACCGTTCTGCTTTTATCCATAACCGTGTCTTCCCTACGGATGGTTTGTATCCGTAGGGAAGACACGGTTGGCGCGCGCAGCGCGCAAGGCCACGGTCGGCTGACTAACCGGCGCACATCAATCCACGAACTCGAACTCGGCCAGGAGCAGGTGATGATCCGAGGCGCGCGTCGGTTCGACCGCGTGTCGAACCGGCCGCAACTGCTGGCTGTAGAAGATGTGGTCGAGAACATAGGGGCGCCGGCGCCAGGTGACCTTGTCGGCTTGCACGGTCTTATAGCCGGCGTCTGCAAACTGGCGCAGCAGGGGCTCGTGGCGGCTGACGTTGAAATCACCCCCGGCCAGCGTGGCGCCGGGCGGCGACGAATTTAACTCCTTCAAGACCAGCTTACGCTGGCACAGGTGTTCCTCGCCGTTCGCCTGAAGCATGAAGAACGCGAGCAGATGCGTGTTGAAGATGCGAAGCTCGCGGCCGCCCAGCGTGGTCTTGGCGCCGATCAACAGGCGGTCGGTGGGCGTGCGTTTGCCTCCGGGGAATTCGAATTCGATTGGCGGCGAGGGCAGATCGCGCCGCAACGCCTCGCGCAAGGGCGTCTTCGAGAATATGGCCAGGCCGATGCCGAACGGGAGCTCTCGCGGGTCCGCCTTGGGGTAGGAGAAATAGCTGTCGTAGTCGTCGAGCGCCTTGCGTAACCGCGTGTAGTTGGGCGGGGGGTCGGGCTGGACGCCGCGGGGTCGCGCCTGTTCCATCTCCTGAAGCAAGACGACATCGGCGTTTCGGCCGCGGATTTCCGCGATCGTCAAGTCCAGATCGACCGGCGCGTGATCCGGATGGACTTCGTCCCAAGTCTGCCCGAACTGCATGTTGAACTGCAGGACTTTGAAGGTATTCATGCGCTCCAGGCAGGGTAGGCGTCGAAAAGGAGGATGAGGAAATATCGCGCCCCTTGGCTACCGCTTCAACGCGTTTCGCAGCGTCCACGTCCGTTTTTTCACGGACTCCGACCCGAAACTGCCTATTGGGGCGCTGGGCATGCCGAGTTCCAGTCGCGCCGCCTCCGACATCATGTCGCGGCTCCAGGGCGGATCCCACACCAGCTGGACGCTCGCCTGCATTACGCCGGGAACGGCGAGCAGTTTCTGCTCGATCTCGCGCACCAGATGTTCACCCATGCCGCAGCCGGGCGCGGTAAGAGTCATGCGCACCTTCACCTGCCAGCCGCGGCCTTGCTCCAGCGGCGCGGCCGAGCACGCATAGACCAGACCCAACTCGGCGATGTTGACGGGGATCTCGGGGTCGTAGCAGGTGCGAAGTTGTGCCCACGCTGCCGCTTCGGCCTGCTCGCGCGTCGTGACGGCGCTCTCGTTCGCCTGCGTCCCGGCCCCCGGCGACCTGCCCAGCGCGTCGGCGTCCTTGGATTCTATGCGGTACATGTTGCCGCCGACGACCACCGTATAACTGCCCCCGAGCGCCTGCGTGATGCTGGCGAGCTCGCCCGCCCTCAGGGTAACCCGCTCACCTGCGGGAACGAGCAGCGCCTCGACGTCGCGCTCTAAACTGACCTGCTGGTCATGCATGTCGAAGATCTACTCCGTCGTTACCGGCTCCTTGCTGCTCTTGAGCGCCGCATTCAGGGTATGCCAGGGCAGGGTCGCGCACTTGACCCGCACGGGAAATTCGCGCACGCCCGAGAGCACCTCGAGTTTGCCCAATTCCTGAGGGTTGCCCGAGCCTGCCACCATGTCGTGGAAATTCTCGGACAGTTGCTGTGCCGCCGCGACGGGTATTCCCTTCAGCGCCTCGGTCATGAGCGACGCCGATGCCATCGAAATGGCGCAGCCGCTTCCCTCGAAAGCGGCGTCCACGATTACCCCGTTATCGATCTTCAAGTACACGCTCACCTCGTCGCCGCAGAGCGGGTTGTACCCCTTGGCTTCCCGATTCGAGCCCTCGAGCTTGCCGAAATTGCGCGGCTGGCGGTTGTGATCGAAGATCACCTCCTGATACAGGTTTCGCAGATCCTCCATCAAGCGAACAGCTCCTTCGCCTTGAGAAGCGCTTCGACAAAGACATCGATTTCCGAGCGCGTGTTGTACAGCGCGAACGAAGCGCGCGTCGTTGCCGGCACATTGAAGCGCCGCATGACCGGCATTGCGCAATGGTGACCCGTGCGCACCGCGACGCCGTGGTGGTCCAGGATGGTGCCGATGTCGTGCGCGTGCATGCCATCGAGCGTGAAGGACAGGATCGCCGCTTTCGGCGCGGCTGTGCCGATAATGCGCAGCCCCCGGATGTCCGACACGCGCTCGCTCGCGTAGGCAATGAGATCTGCCTCATGCGCCGCGATCGCCTCCAGGCCCGCGCCGGCGACGAAATCCAGCGCCGCCCCGAGGGCGATGGCACCGGCGATGTTGGGCGTGCCTGCCTCGAACTTGTACGGCAAATCGGCCCAAGTGCTTTCTTCGAACGTAACGGTCTTGATCATGTCGCCGCCGCTCTGGTAGGGCGGCATCTCCTCGAGCAAAGCTTCTTTGCCATAGAGAACGCCGATCCCCGTCGGAGCGTGGGCCTTGTGCCCGGAGAAGGCATAAAAATCGCAGTCGAGCGCCTGTACGTCGACGGCGGCGTGCGCCACGGCCTGGGCGCCGTCCACCAGCACCGGGACGGCGTGCCTGTGCGCCAGGTCGATGACGCGCCTGAGCGGGGTTACGGTGCCGAGCGCGTTCGAGACGTGCGTAACCGCCACCAAGCGCGTACGCGGGCCGAGCAGCTTTTCGTACGCTTCGAAGAGGAATTCGCCTTCATCGCCGATCGGTACCACGCGCAGCACCGCACCGGTCTGCTCGCACAGCAATTGCCAGGGCACGATATTGGAATGGTGCTCCATCGCGCTGATCACGATTTCGTCCCCGGAGCGTACCCGAGCCCGCCCGAAACACTGGGCGACGAGGTTGATCGCCTCGGTGGTCCCGCGCACGAATACGATTTCCTTTGCGGAGGCGGCATTGATGAAACGCCGGACTCGATCGCGGGCCGCCTCGTAGGCTTCGGTGGCGCGCTGGCTCAGGGCATGCACGCCGCGGTGGACGTTGGCGTTGCAGCGCTCGTAATAGTCTTTTTCCGCGGCGATGACTGCGAGCGGCTTCTGCGTCGTCGCCCCGTTGTCGAGGTAGACAAGCGGCTTGCCGTGAACCGTGGTGGCGAGAATCGGAAATTCGCCGCGCAGCCGCTCGACGTCGTAGCCCTGGGGGCGGGGTCGCACGGGTTGCACGATGGGGGATTGGACAACGGCGCTCACGCGTGCTCCCGGATCAGCCTGCCCTCGGGCAGGCGCTGCAGAACGATGTTCTCGATCCGGGTGCGCAGGGGCGCGAGCTCGATGCGACCGATCACGTCGTGGACAAAGGCATACGTGAGCAGTGCGCCGGCGAGATCCCGAGGAATGCCGCGCGAACGCAGGTAGAACAGCACGTTCTCGTCGAGTTGGCCCACCGTCGTGCCGTGGCCGCACTTGACGTCGTCGGCGTAGATTTCCAACTGCGGTTTGGTATCCACTTCGGCTTGCGGCGAGAGCAGCAGATTGTGATTGGCGAGGTGGGCGTCGGTCTTCTGCGCCCCCTTGTGCACAATGACCCGCCCGGCGAACACCCCGCGCGCACGTCCGTCGAGGATGCCGCGATACAGCTCGCGGCTCCTCCCGTGCGGGCTGGCATGCTCGATGCGGGTGTGATGGTCGAGGAGCTGATCGCCGCCGGCGACATACAGTCCGTTCAGTGTGCACTCGCAGCCGGTGCCGTTCAGGGCGGCGTTGATATCGGTGCGCGCAAGTGCCCCGCCCAGCGCCAGCGAATGCGACCAATAGCGGCTGTCGCGCTCTTGCCGCACCTGAATCGCGGCGACGTGGAAAGCGCTGTCGCCCTCCTGCTGCAGCTTGTAGTGCTCGACCGACGCATTCGCGCCCACGACCACCCGCGTGGCGGCGTTGGTGAAATAGCTCGTTCCATCGGCCCCGCTATGGTGTTCGAGCACCACCGCCCGAGCGCCTTGCTCCGCGATGACCAGGGTAAGCGGATGCGTAACGGCCTCCGCCGTCGCCGTCAGGTACAGCAGGTGGATAGGGGCATCGACCGCGACCCCTGGCGGCAGATGAATGAAAGCGCCCTCGGCGGCAAATGCGGTATTGAGCGCCGCGAACGGGGTGTCCGCGGCGTTTCCGGCAAGAAACGGCTGGACGCGCCAAGGTTCCCGGGCGAGGACATCCCCGAGGCTCGCGATCACCGTGCCGCCTGGGAGGGCGCCCAGCTTCGAGACCAAGGGCATGTAATATCCGTCGACGAACACGAGCAGGTGCTCGACGCCATCCAGGCCGAACGCGAGCGCCGCCACTTGGTCGGCGGTGATCCGCGCGAGGGAACGCGGCGGCACCTCGAAGCGCCGGCGGGCGAGCGGCTCGACATTGGTATATTTCCATTCCTCCTCGCGCGGCGAGGGGAAGCCGGTCGCGGCGAACTGCTCCAGCGCGAGTCTGCGCATGCGCTCGATCCACGGCGTGCTGCTGCCGGCGAACGAGGCCGAGCACCGCTCGAATTCGGAGACAAAATGATTGCGGGCCTGGTCGGATATCATTCAGCTCGCCGAAGGCCGCTCCACCAACTCGGACTCGACCCAGCCGTAACCGCGCTGTTCGAGTTCGAGCGCTAGTTCCCGCCCCGCCGAACGGACGATCCGTCCTTGCACGAGCACGTGCACCCGGTCCGGGACGATGTAATCGAGCAGCCGCTGATAGTGGGTGACCAGGATCATGGTTCGCTCGGGGCTGCGCATCGCATTGACCCCGTTTGCGACCACGCGCAGGGCGTCGATGTCGAGTCCCGAATCGGTCTCGTCGAGAATCGCAAGTTTCGGCTCGAGTACGGCCATCTGGAGGATTTCATTTCTCTTTTTTTCGCCGCCGGAAAAGCCTTCATTGACCGAGCGGTAGAGCAACTCCTCTCCGATCTCGACCAATTTGCCCTTTTCGCGCACCAGCTTGATGAAATCCATTGCGTCCAGCGGCGGCAGGCCGCGGTGCTTGCGCAAGGCGTTGAAAGCGGCCTTGAGCAGATAGACGTTGCTCACGCCTGGAATCTCGACCGGGTACTGAAAGGCGAGGAAAATGCCCTCCCGCGCGCGTTCCTCGGCCGGCGTCGCGAGGAGCTTGCGTCCCTGGTAGAGCACTTCGCCGGCGGTGACCTCGAAGCTCTCGCGGCCCGCGAGCACCTGGGCCAGAGTGCTCTTGCCCGAACCGTTCGGGCCCATGATGGCGTGCACTTCGCCCGCGCCGACCTCCAGATCGACGCCGCGCAGGATCTGCTTGTCGCCGATCCCGACCTGCAGTCCTTTGATGCTGAGCAGCGGTGTGGTCATCGCGGTCCTTTATCCGACGCTTCCCTCGAGGCTGACTCCGAGCAGCTTCTGGGCCTCGACCGCGAATTCCATCGGCAGCTCCTGGAACACTTCCCTGCAAAAGCCGTTGACGATCATCGACACCGCATCCTCGGCGGAAATGCCGCGCTGCATGCAGTAGAACAACTGATCCTCGCCGATGCGCGAGGTGGAGGCTTCGTGCTCGACCTGGGCGCTGGGGTTGCGAACTTCGATGTAGGGGAATGTGTTCGCGCCGCAGTGCTCGCCGAGCAGCAGCGAATCGCACTGGGTATAGTTGCGCGCCCCTTCGGCCCGCGGCATCACTTTCACCAGACCGCGGTAGGTGTTCTGGCCGAAGCCGGCGGAGATGCCCTTGGAAACGATGGTGCTGCTCGTATTTCGTCCCAGGTGGATCATCTTGGTGCCGGTATCGGCCTGCTGGCGGTGATTGGTCAGCGCCACCGAGTAGAACTCGCCGACCGAATTGTCCCCGCGAAGGATCACGCTGGGATACTTCCAGGTGATTGCCGATCCGGTCTCGACCTGCGTCCAGTAAATGTGCGAATTGGCCCGTCGGCACATGCCGCGCTTGGTGACGAAGTTGTAAATGCCGCCCTTGCCGTCCTTGTCG
>JACQTO010000011.1 GCA_016210745.1 Betaproteobacteria bacterium | reverse complement strand
ACCTGGTGAATGCGGTTTTCCGCGAACCGGCTGGTTGCGACCATGGCGTAGTTGTCCACGCGCACCGCCTCGGGCCAGCGCACGTTGTTCCAGATCAGGCGCATGACATCCTTGCGCTCGCGATCGCCCTCGAAGACCTTGGTCGGCGGAATGCACAAGCCCTCGGCGTGGATGTCGTAGGAATTGGGGAAATAGCCTCCGGGGAATGATCCACCGGTATCCTGCTGGTGTCCTCGCACGAGAGTGAAGAACAGCAGCTCGCCCTCGAAAAAAATCGGCCGGATGAATCCCCAGTCCGGCAGATGCACCGTCATGCCCTTGTAGGGGTCATTGGTCAGGATCACGTCGCCGGGGTGAAGGTCGTCGCCGAACTGTTCCTTCACCGCCTGGATCGCGAACTTGGTGCCCATGAACTGGCACAGCAGGCCCTGCGGCATGGCAACGGTGGATCCATCCGCGAGCCAGATGCCCACCGAGACATCCTTCAACTGCGACATCAGGTAGCTTTGCGAGGTGCGGGTAACCATGTCCCGCATCTCGCGTACCAGCGTCTGAAAGGAATGCCACACCGTGGACAGCGTGATGGGATCGATGCTGGCCATATTCCTCCTCCTCAATGCCAGGACTCGCGAAAAAACCGCAAGCCCAACTCAAGCGCTTACCGGCTTCCTCGCGCGTACATTTTTAACCTTAGCACGCCGAATCCGTAACCGGGAAATTAATAATTGCGAAGCACCGTGTCACGGGCTCCCCCCTTTGGCACGCCTCATGGAATTCGTCAGCACCTGGGCACTGAACGAGACCCGGTCGGTAATCGAGCGCAGGCGGCGCTCGTTGGCGCCGGCTTCGGGCACCGTGATGCTCAGACTGCCGATAACCGTACCCTCGCTATCGAGGACCGGCGCGGCGACGCCGATCACGCCGGGCGTCACCTCGCCGCGCGTCACGCAATGGCCCTGCTTGCGGATCTGCCGCAGGTGCTCCTGCACTTTCTCGAAGGTCCTGCCCATTCCGACCCGGAAGAATTCGCGCGATTGAGAGTCGAAGAGCTGGTGCAACTGCACCGGCTTCAGGTGCGCCAGGATCACCCGCGACGCGGCGCCGCGCGCAAACGGCATGGCGCGCCCGCGCTCGTAGCTGGAGCGTATCCCGCTCGCGCCTGCCTGCTGATGCACGCACAGCACACGGCCCCTGTAGTAGCGGCAAAGCAGGCCGATTCCGGCGATCTCCTTCACCAGTGCCTCGAGCAGCGGGCGCCCGTTGCTGATGAGCGGATCGCTCGAGCGCATCTCGTAATCCAGCTCGGCGATGCGCGGCCCGAGCGTATAGCCCACGTCCGGCAGCGACGTAACCAGGCCGGCGTTGGCGAGCACCCGCAGATAGCGGTACAGCGTCGAACGGGGACACGCCAGCCGCGTCGTCATCTGCTCGGGCGTCCAGCGCAGACGCTCCTCCTCGAACAGGTCCAGGATCCCTATCATCTTCTCCAGACTGCTGCGGTGCGCGCCGGTGCCCACCGCACGCCTTGCGCCGCTCTTGCGCTTGCGCATGCCTCGCGCCGGCCGTCTTGCCAATTGTCCCATTATGTGAGACTACACTATTTTAATTGCCCCTGTGCAAATAGAGTATCATTGCCGCGTTTTCCCTGATAGTGAGACAGATGGTTTTGGCCAAAAGCGGGCCAAGCCAAATCAGCCGGAATCAGCGATGCCGTTTTTGCCCTTCTTTGATCTCACTATTTTGTGAGGTTGCATGCAACCTCACAAAATAGTGAGACGGTATAAAAGCGAATTTCCGCCACCGTCGCCGACACTCGCCAGATAGCAATCCAGAACCCCCGCCGAATCGATCAACTTCCCGGAGAGACATACCCATGGCCAAAAAGCGCCTTGACAAGCCTTCCAACCCGCACAGACCGATCCAGGACCTGCGCGAGTGGCTCGCCCGCGTGGACGCGATCGGGGAGCTGGTGCGAGTCGCGCAACCGGTGGACCGCGACGAGGAGATGAGCGCCATCGGCTATCTGCTAGCCAAGCAGCAGCCCTCCCCTGCCGTGCTGTTCCAACGCACCGCGGGCTTCGACAAGAGCCCGATCGGAGCGCAGATGCTGTGGAACGTCCTCGGCCCGAGCTACAAGCGCATCGCCCTCACGCTGGAAGAGCCCGCGGACACGCCGACGGTCGAACTGATACGCCGCGTCAAGGACAAGCTCAAACAGCGCACGCCGCCGCGGGAGGTCTCGAACAAGCAGGCGCCTGTGTATGAGAACACCATCACCGGCAGCAAGATCGACCTGAGCCAATTGCCCATCCCCAGGCATTGGCCGCTGGACGGCGGGCGCTACGCGGGCACGGGGGACGCGGTGATCACGCGCGACCCGGACACCGGTTATCTCAACGTGGGTACCTACCGGATGATGGTGCAGGGGAAATCGCAGACCGGCCTTTACCTTTCCCCCGGCAAGGATGCGCGCCTGCATATCACCCGCGCGTGGCAACAGGGAAAGTCGATCCAAGTAGCGGCCGCCTGGGGAGTCGATCCGCTGTTCATGCTGGTGGGCTCGCAGACCTTCGCCAAGAACGTCTCCGAGTACGAGTTTGCCGGCGGCATCAAGGGCGAGCCGATACCGGTCGTGCGCGGTACCACGACCGACCTGCTTATTCCCGCCAACGCGGAGCTTGTCGTCGAAGGCACCATCCGGCCGAATTCCGTGAAAGCCGAGGGCCCTTTCGGCGAGTTTCCCGGCTATTACGGCCGGCCCGAGGCCGGCTGTCCCCTGGTCGACATCACGGCGGTGCATTACCGCTCCAATCCCATCCTCACCAACGCCCTGATGGCGGATTATCCGTCATGCGAGCAAAGCGGCTTTTTCTCCGTCATCCGCTCGGCCAAGATCTGGGACGATCTGGACAAGCTCGGCGTCCCAGGCATCAAGGGCGTCTACGCGCATCCGGCTGCCGCGGGCGGATTCGGCATGACGGTCATCAGCATGGAACAGCGCTATGCCGGCCACGCCGCCCAGGCGCTGGCGCTCGCCGCTCAGGTTCCGGGCGGCGCCTACTATACGAAATGGATCATCGCGGTGGACGAAGATGTCGACCCGACCGACACGGACCAGGTCATCTGGGCCATGGCGAGCCGCTGCAACCCGATCGACGACATCGACATCCTGCGCAATACCTGGAGCACGTGGCTCGATCCGACACAGAATCCCCCGGAGAAGCGCCCTTACGGATCAAAGGCATTGATCAACGCCTGCAAGGACCACCGCCACCTCCCGGTGTTCTCCAAACGGACCATGCTGCGCAAGCCCATCTACGACAAGGTTGCAAAGCGCTGGGACGAACTGGGACTGCCGGGCAAGGTACCTTCCGTGACGGCGTTCGAAGCGCAGACGAAAGTCACCTATCACGAAGCGGGCGGCTTCGAACCCGGTGGCGAGGCGGGCAAGAAGAAGTCGGGGAACGCCAGTAAATAGGATTCGGGATCTAGGATAGTCCCTTATAGGGAAGCGCTGATTAACTGAAGATTTGTCATTCCCGCGAAAGCGGGAATCTAGGAAGTTCAACCAGTTGCTGGATCCCCGCTTTCGCGGGGATGACTTGATCAGCGTTTCCATAGGTCTATTGCCGACAAATTTGGCGAAGATTTTGGCTTCTAAATGCGTCCCCCCTTTTGCGCAGTTGCTTGCAACTGCACAAAAGGGGAGATTGATAAACGGCAAAACCAGCCTCCT
Source organism: Betaproteobacteria bacterium (assembly GCA_016210745.1). Classification (GTDB taxonomy): domain Bacteria; phylum Pseudomonadota; class Gammaproteobacteria; order Burkholderiales; family SG8-39; genus JACQTO01. Next base: position 4,431 of record JACQTO010000011.1, on the reverse strand, counting down.
TAGCGGGAATCGACGCAGTTCAGCGCTGCGAGCGGATCTGCGCCAGCGCTCGGCTTCGCCACAGATCCCAGCCGCGATCGTATTCCTGGCGGGAAACCGAATCCGCGACTTCGCGCTCGTCCATGAAGGTGATCTTTCCCGAGGGCCCGGCGATCCCCATGGCCTGCGCCTGCATGCGCGCATTCATTTCGAGATAGATGCTGCGTCCCACTGCGCGCGCGAGCGTCTCGCCGACGACAACCGCGCCGTGTCCGCGCATCGTCGCCGCAGGGCATTTCCCCAGCGTCCTGGCAAGGGCCTGTCCGAGGAAAGGCGTTTTCACCAGCAGATCGGTGCCCTCCTGCGCATCGCGGATCTCGAAGTTCGGCACGCCCTGACCGATGAACGCGGCCATGTGGAATATCGGGCGCAGCGCCACCGTCGTGACGCTGAACGGGACCACCGACGGTGAATGGTTGTGAACGACAGCCGTCACTTCGGGACGGGTCTTGTACACCTCGCCGTGGATGAAGCGCTCGCGCACGCTCGCACGCTCTCCGGCATTGAGCGGTTTGCTGTCCAGATCGTATTCGATGATGTCGGCCTCGGTCACTTTCTCCGGCGCCACCGCTCGCGCCAGAAGGTATCGATTGGGATCCCGGTCCGAGCGCACGCTTACGTGGCCGTAAGCGTCGATGACTTCGTATTCGGCCAGTACGCGATACGCCACGACCAGATCTTCGATCAGACTCATTGCAGTTGCCTCCGTTTCCGACATTGAATTCAATCAGCCTCGATTCCGGCCGCGGTCACGATTTCGATGAGAACGCCGCAGTCCGCTTGCGGATTCTAAACGCGGCCGGAGCGTCCCGGGTACCCGGTCAAATATTCCCGCGGGACCGGGTACGCCGTCTGCCTGCCCGCAGGACACGGCAGCTTGTAAAGCAGGGCCGCCGGATGGAGTAGAGTAGCGGGGCGCGCGAATGGTCAGGCAATGGGGTTGATCGGATCGCGCTATTGCACTGGGCGCGGCGGCCGTGGAGGGCCCCGCGCCTTGGCCGGAGGCCGTGTGCGCGGAGAAGGAGGAGAGAAGAATGAAAGAAAAATTCAGATTGACGGAAGTGCGGTGCAAGATCGTCCTGCTTTTCGTCTTCAGCGCCTTTTACCTTCTCGCCAATTCCTTCCCGGAAGAATCCAGGCAGTTTCCCCAGCTGCTCGCCGCATTCAGCCTTGTCATGACCGTGATCGCGTTGATCGCCGACTTCAGCCGCGGCTACAGCGTGCAGGGCGAGATAATCGACGTGGGCGACACCGAACTGAAGTTCTTGGACGCGCGCACCAAGAAAGCGCGGCGAAAGCGGTATTACCAGGCGTGGGCGATCATTTTCGTTTCCACGGGAATCGGATTTCTGGGTGGCTTCCTTTACAGCACGGTCTGCTTGTTCGCCGGTTTTGGCGCTGTTTTCGGGAACAGAAAGAAACTGGTCAACAACATGATCGTTGCGCTCGTCATGACGGTCGTGGTTTATTTCATATTTGGACGGGTAATGGGGGTTCCGCTGCTCGAGGGCATGCTGTGATGATCGCGACGGCAGTAGTCGCTTGCGAGCTAATTGTTGACCCTTCCGGTGACCGTTTTGGTGTTGTATAGGTCTCGTGTTTTCGACGTAGTTGCGGGTCCGCAACTACGTCGAAAACACGAGACCGATAAACGGCAAAAACAGCTTCTTTGGTTCCGGCTCGTCCGGCTTAGGGAAGAATAATGGACGTCGTCGTACAAGCTATCGCGTTCGTTTTCCAGTGGCAGAATCTCGCGGCGCTGGTCGGGGGCACGATTTACGGCATCGTGATCGGGGTCCTCCCGGGGCTCGGCCCGACGGCGGGCATGGCACTGGCGCTTCCTTTGGTGATGACATGGCATCCCGCCACCGCGCTGATCTTCATGGGCTCGCTCTACAAGTGCAGCAATTACGGCGGCTCTCTCACCGCAATTCTCGTCAACACCCCCGGCGACGCCTCCAATGCCGCGACGGTCCTGGACGGTTATCCGATGTGCCAGCAAGGCAAGGGAGGCGTGGCTCTGGGAATCAGCGCCGCAGCGGCAATGGTGGGAGGCACAATCGGGATGATCTGCCTTGTCGTCTTCGCCCCGTTCCTGGCTGAATTCGCGTTGAGATTCGGACCGGCCGAGTATTTCCTGACGGCGGTGCTCGCGCTCTCGCTCATCGCGGCGGTAGTGCAGGGCGCCACCGTCAAAGGACTCATGGCCGCGGGCCTGGGCCTGCTGCTCTCCACGGTGGGCTTTGACGTGATCACGGGACATCTGCGCTACACCTTTGATTGGGCACCTTTGGAAGACGGCGTGCCCCTGATCCAGGCTCTGGTGGGACTTTTCGCGGTGACCCAGGCCCTCCTTCTCGCCGAGAGCGCGCAGTCCATATCGCGCCTGGGCCGGCTCGCCGGCAGCTTCTGGGAGGGCGCAGGCATCTACTTCCGGCATCCCGTAGCAGTTATCCGGGCCTCGCTGATCGGACTTCTTGTCGGCATCCTTCCGGCCGTAGGGCAGAGCTCCGCCGGTCTGCTTGCCTGGGCAGACGCGAAAAGGCAATCGAAGCACCCGGAAACTTTCGGCGAAGGAGCCCCGGAGGGAGTGCTTGCCTCCGAGACCGCCACCAATACCTGCATGCCGGGCGATCTGGTCTGCACGATCGCCTTGGGCCTTCCGGGAAGCGTGGGCGCTGCTATTTTTCTCGGCATCATGATCATTTTCGGAATCGCGCCGGGACCGCTCGTATTTGTGGACAAGGCCGACGTCATATACAGTCTGTTTGTCGCACTTTTTCTGACTTCTTTTGTCCTCTTCCTCATTGGCATGACCGTCGCCCGCCATCTTGCCGTCGTGACTCTTCTGCCCAACAACGTCATCGTGCCGTTGATTCTGGTGGTAAGCCTGCTGGGGAGTTTTGCCATCAGGAACGAGATGTCCGATGTATTGATCAGTCTTGCCTTCGGTGCGCTTGGCTACGTCATGCTGAAGGGAGGCTTCACCCCGATTCCGCTGCTCCTGGGACTGGTGCTGGGCGAAATGGTGGAGACCAATTACCACCGGGCGCTCCTGATCTCCGGGGGCTCCTACTCCATATTTTTTTCTTCGATTATCTGCAAGATTCTTATCTTTCTGACCGTTCTTTCGCTGGCCGGTCCCTATTTGGGGCCGTTTTGGAAGACCTTGACGCAGGGTGAAAAATGAAAGGAGGAAGGAAATGTTGCGAATACTGAAATTTTTCGTCGCCGCCGCAGCCGCAGGCCTGTTCATCGCGCCGGTTTTCGGCGCAGATTTTCCCACCAAACCGGTGAAGTTGATCGTGACCGCCGGTGCCGGCGGCGGGGAGGATACCGAGGCCCGTGCCATTGCCCCGTTCGTGGAGAAACATCTCGGCGCACAGGTCGTGATCGAAAACCAGCCCGGTGCCGGCGGCAAGATCGCTTTCGAGAAGTTCGTCAAAGCCGAACCGGACGGTTACACCCTGATCACCTACACCTTCCCCAAGAGCGTGATCATCGAGTACCAGGGCAAGACCGGCTACAAGACAAGCGATTTCACGCCGATCTTCGCCTGGTCCCGCTCCAGCCAGCTTCTGGTGGTGAACGCGGAAACGTGGAAAACGTTCAATGAATTTTTGACGGCGGCCAAGGGAAAACCCCTGTCGGGCGGGCTCTCCGGCAGGGGCAGCACGACCCATCTCATGGGACTGATCGCGCTCGATGAACTGGGCATCAAAGTCAACTGGGTGCCCTATGAAGGTTCGGCCGGCAGCGTCGCGGCTCTGGCGGGAAAGCATCTCGATTTTACGATTAGCCTCGCCACCTCCGCGGTATCGCTGATCCAGGCCGGAAAGCTCAGGCCATTGCTTCTGTTCAGCGACAAGCGCGATCCCAATCTTGCCGATGTTCCCGTTCCCAAGGACCTGGGCTTCGACATGAGCTTCATCCCGACCCTTCGCGGCGTCGAAGCTCCGCCGAAGACGCCGGCCGCGATCGTGAAAATTCTCGAGGATGCATTCAGAAAAGCCGCGCAGGAGCCCGAGTTCATCGCCATCGCGAAGAAAAGGAAAATCGTGCTCGAGCCGGTTGGAAGCGCCGAATTCGCCAAGACGGTAGCGAACGTCTATCCCAAGATCGCCAAGTTTCAGCCGATGCTGGCAACGAAGTAATTGCGGAAGAAAAATGGGGTCAGAGTAACTTTTCCTCTGATCCCAATCTTACCGAAATTGCCCTTGCGGAAAAGTTACTCTGACCCCATTTTCCGCGGCGGCAAGGCTATTTCATCAGGTAGCCGAACTTGGCCCAGGCCTCGCGTGATTTCTCCGGCGTGGGCATGTTCACTTTGGCGAACTGGTCGCGCCAATGGAACGGCCGGCAGGCATCGATGATCGCGCGCGAGTTGGTGTT
>JACQTO010000090.1 GCA_016210745.1 Betaproteobacteria bacterium | reverse complement strand
ATTGCGTCGCCCCATTTCGTGGGTTTGCATGCAACCGCACGAAAGGGGGAGATTGATAAACGGCAAAACGAGGCTTAGGTACGCTAAACAAGGAAATGCAGCGGCGATGAAAATGGCGATGGTTTTCCCGGGGCAAGGTTCGCAGTCGGTGGGGATGATGGCCGGCTACGGCGATCTGGCTTCGGTCAAGGCCGTGATTGCCGAGGCATCGGAGGCGCTCGGTCAGGATCTGGGCACGCTGATGGCCGAGGGGCGTCCCGAGGAACTGAGCAGCACGGTCAATACCCAGCCCGTGATGTTGACCGCAGGCTACGCGGCCTATCGCGCCTGGCTCGAACTGGGCGGGCAGGAGCCCTCGATCGTGGCCGGGCACAGTCTGGGCGAATACACGGCGCTGGTGGTCTCGGGGGCGCTGCGCTTCGCCGATGCGCTGCCGCTGGTGCGGCTGCGCGCACGGGCAATGCAGGAGGCGGTGCCGCAGGGAACCGGCGCGATGGCGGCCATTCTGGGGCTGGACGACGACGCGGTGCGCGCTGCCTGCGCCGAGGCGGCGCAGGGAGAGGTGGTCGAGGCGGTCAATTTCAACGCGCCGTCGCAAGTAGTGGTCGCCGGGCACGCGGCAGCCGTGCAGCGCGCGATGGAGACCTGCAAGGCCAAGGGCGCAAAGCGCGCCGTTCCCCTGGCCGTTAGCGCGCCTTTTCATTCCTCGCTCCTGGCGCCGGCCGGCGCCAGACTGCGCGAGGCGCTGGCTGGAATAGCCATTGCCCGCCCGCGCATCCCGGTGATCCACAACTTCGATGTGCGCAGCCACGATGAAGCGCAGGCTATCAGGGACGCTCTGGTGGACCAGGTCGATCATCCCGTGCGCTGGGTCGAGTGCATACGGGCGATGGCGGCCTTCGGCGCTACGCATGTGCTCGAGTGCGGTCCGGGCAAGGTGCTGGCGCCGCTTGCGAAGCGGATCAGCGCGGCATTGTCGGGCATCGCGCTGGCGGATCGCGTCGGCATCGATCAGGGACTGCAGCTTTTCAGAAAGGGGTAAGCATGCTCCAGAACAGGATAGCGCTCGTCACCGGAGCCACGCGAGGAATCGGCAAGGCGATCGCACTTTCCTTGGCGGCACAGCGCGCCACGGTGATCGGCACGGCAACCAGCGAAGCCGGCGCGGAATCGATTTCGGGCTACCTTGGCACGGCCGGGGCGCAGGGCAGGGGCGTGGTGCTCGATGTGCGCGACGCCGCGCGCGTGGAAGCGCTCATCGGCGAAATCGAAAAGGAATTCGGCGCGATCTGGATTCTCGTCAACAACGCCGGCGTCACGCAGGACAACCTGGCGCTGCGCATGAAGGAGAGCGAATGGGACGCGGTGGTCGACACCAATTTGAAGTCGGTCTTTCGCCTGTCCAAAGCGGTGCTGCGCGGCATGATGAAGGCGCGCGGCGGCAGGATCGTGAACATCACTTCCGTGGTCGGCTCTAGCGGCAACGTCGGACAGATCAATTACGCCGCGGCCAAGGCGGGGATCGCGGGGCTGTCGCGCTCGCTCGCGCGCGAGATCGGCAGCCGCTCGATTACGGTGAACTGCGTGGCCCCCGGCCTGATCGACACCGACATGACCCGCGGGCTGCCGGATGCGCAGCGCCAGGCGCTGCTGGCGCAGATTCCGCTGGGGCGGCTGGGCATGCCCGATGATGTCGCCGCCGCCGTGACATTCCTCGCCTCGCCGGCGGCCGGCTACATTACCGGCACCACGATTCACGTCAATGGCGGTATGTATATGGGGTAGGGTCGAGTCTTCCGCGCGCGCCCAATCTGCTACAATGCGCGCCGTCGGGACGAGGACCTCTACCACTTCCCAGGGAGAAGGAGTGCCGTGATGGAAAACATAGAACAGAGAGTAAAAAAGATTGTCGCCGAGCAGCTTGGCGTTAGCGATGCCGAAATCAAGAACGAATCCTCTTTCGTCGATGATCTTGGCGCCGACTCGCTCGACACTGTCGAGCTGGTGATGGCGCTCGAAGAGGAATTCGAGATGGAGATTCCGGACGAGGAAGCCGAGAAGATCACCACGGTGCAGCAGGCCGTCAATTACATTAACGAGCACGGCAAGAAAGCCTGAATCCCGCCCCCCGATCGCCTGGAGTTCCGTTGTCCCGCCGCCGCGTCGTCGTTACCGGTCTAGGAATCCTCAGTCCGGTCGGTAACACCGTTTCCGAGGCTTGGTCCGCGATTCTCGCGGGCAAGTCGGGCATTACCTCCATTGCGCGTTTCGACGCCGCGAATCTCGCCTCGCGAATCGCGGGCGAGGTGCGGGGGTTCGAGGTCTCGCAGTATCTCTCGCCCAAGGAAGCCCGCCGGATGGACACGTTCATGCACTACGGCATGGCGGCCGGCATCCAGGCTTGGAAGGACTGCGGACTGCAGGTCTCCCCCGAGAATGCCGAGCGCATCGGCGTCAACATCGGCTCCGGCATCGGCGGTCTGCCGATCATCGAGGAAACCCATAACGACTATCTGAAGGGGGGCGCGCGCAAAATCTCGCCGTTCTTCATACCCGGGGCCATCATCAATATGACGGCGGGTAACCTGTCGATCATGTTCGGGTTCAAGGGGCCCAATTTGGCCATGGTAACGGCCTGTTCAACCGCGAGCCACTGTATCGGAGAGGCAGGGCGCCTGATCGAATACGGCGACGCCGACGTGATGCTCGCGGGAGGATCGGAAGCCTGCGTGACGCCGCTTGCCGTCGGAGGCTTCGCCGCGGCTCGCGCCCTGTCCACGCGCAACGACGATCCGGCAAGCGCGAGCCGTCCCTGGGACAAGGACCGGGACGGATTCGTGCTCGGCGAGGGCGCGGGTATACTGGTGTTAGAGGAATATGAGCACGCGAAGAAGCGCGGCGCGCGCATTTATGCCGAGCTTGCCGGCTTTGGCATGAGCGCGGACGCTTTTCACATGACGGCGCCGCCTGACGACGGCGAGGGCGCGGCGCGCTGCATGGCCAACGCGCTGCGGAATGCGCGCATGAACGCCGACCAGATCGATTACATCAACGCCCACGGCACCTCGACCCCGCTCGGCGATCTCGCCGAGACGATTGCGGTGAAGCGCTGCTTTGGCGACCATGCGACGCGCCTCGCCATGAGTTCCACCAAGTCGATGACCGGACATCTGCTGGGTGCCGCAGGAGGCGTGGAGGCGATATTTTCTGTCCTTGCCGTGCGCGATCAGACAGCCCCGCCCACCGCCAATCTGTTCGATCAGGATCCGGCCTGCGATCTCGACTGCGTGCCGCTCACGGCGAGGAAAATGCCGATTCGCGCGGCGCTGTCGAATTCGTTCGGTTTCGGCGGCACCAACGGAACGCTGATCTTCGCGAGGATTTGACCTTCATCGTTCTTGCCGCCGATCTGCGTCGCCGAGGTCGGCGCACAAAGTTCGGCCCCCGCAAGGCGGGGGAGCAGGTGGAGATAGCTTGAGGCGGACGGCTGGTGGCAACCCTGCGGTTTCCATTGCAATCTTCCCGGATCCTGGCGGTGCTGCTTGCGCTCCTGCATCTTTTTGCCCTGTTTTCGGCGGCTGTCAGCCTGGCAGGCTGGCCGCTTGTTCTGGTCGAGGCGGGGGTGTGCCTGTCGGCGGTCGGCTCGATCGGCGAAGCGCTCCAGCGCTGGCCGGGCTCGGCCCTCGAACTCGAACTGCGCGAGGACGGCGGCGCGGCGTGGCGCGACCGGCGCGGTATTTGGCATGAGGGTAATTTGCGGAATTCAAACTATGTTTCGTCATGGCTGCTGATCGTCGCACTGGCCCCGCGCCGGCTGCTGGTGCTGCTTTCGGACGCGGCGGCACCGGAGGACCTCAGGAAGCTGCGCGTATGGCTTCGCTGGCGTGCCACTTTGGCGCAAAATACCCGCGATGCGCACTGAACTATTTCAATACCTGCAGGTCTTTAGCACTAGGTCGGGTTCAATGTCCTGGTGGTTCGCACCTGCAGCAACAGGCCCCGCATTGCCGGGGAAGGCGATGAACCGATGAATGACCGGGAAGTGGACCGGCAGCTGGTCAGGCGTGCGCAACGAGGAGACAAGCGCGCGTTCGGATTGCTCGTGTCCAAGTATCAGCGCAAGCTGGCCCGGCTGTTGTCCCGGTTGATACGCGATCCGGCCGAGGTGGAAGACATCGCGCAGGAGGCCTTTGTCAAGGCGTATCGGGCGCTGCCTTCCTTCCGCGGGGACAGCGCGTTCTACACGTGGCTGTACCGAATCGGCATCAACACGGCCAAGAACCATCTGGTGGCCCTGGGCCGGCGCGCGCCGACGACGACCGAGTTCAATACGGACGAGGCCGAAGGTTTCGAGGATGGAGAGCAATTGCGCGACATCAATACGCCCGAAAGCGTGCTGATGTCGAAGCAAATTGCGGATACGGTGGCTGAGGCGATGGATGAGCTCCCCGAAGAATTGCGCATGGCAATCACGATGCGTGAGATCGAGGGTCTGAGCTACGAGGACATTGCCGCGGCGATGAATTGCCCGATCGGCACGGTGCGCTCGAGAATTTTCCGGGCGCGCGATGCGATCGCAGCGAAACTGCGACCGCTGATCGATACGGACGAGGACAAGAGGTGGTAGCGATGAATGAGCGAATTTCCGCCCTGATGGACGGCGAAGTGGACAACGAGGAGCTCGGCAATAACCTGAAGCGGCTCGCCTCCGATGGCGAGTGGCGCGACACGTGGGAGACCTATCACCTGATCGGAGATGCGCTGCGCGGTCACTCGGGTCCGGGATACGCGGCGAAAGTCGCGGCGCGTCTGGCCAAGGAGCCCACGGTGCTCGCACCGAAGCGGGTGCGCTCGTCGGCGCAGCGGGCCAGGTGGCTGGCGATGTCCGTAGCGGCAGGCTTGGCCGCCGTTGTGCTGGTCGCCTGGATGGCCGTGCCGCAATCCAATCAGGAATCGGCCCCGGCGCTCGCCGCCGCGCCCGCTTCGGCCCCGGAAACATCTGCATCGGCAGGGCTGCCGGCCACGCCGGTGGCGGCCGAAGTCGAGGATTATCTGCTCGCCCACCAGCCCTTTTCGCCATCGGGCGCGATGCAGGGTGTTGCAACCTACGTACGTACGGTGGCTGACGAGGGCAACAGGTGAGAGCAATGAGGTTGCCGCGCCGGCTGCTGGTGCTGGTTGCGGCGCTGCTGGTTCCACAGTGGGTCCTGGCGCAGACCGATCCATCTGCGCGGCAATGGTTGCAGCGGATTTACTCGGCGACACAGAAGCTTTCCTATACCGGCACGTTCGTTTACTACCATGACGACCAGGTCGAGACCTCGCGCATCACGCGCCTGGTCGAGGCCTCCGGACCGGTTGAAAAACTCGAGGCATTGGACGGGGTGCCGCGCGAGGTCATCCGCAAGGGCGACGAGGTGGTGTGCTATCTGCCTGCAACCATGACGGTCAAGGTCGACAAGCTCGCCGGGCGCAAGTCGTTTCCGGCGATACTGCCCGAGCAAATCAACGAGCTTTCGGAGTACTACCTCATTCGCCGCGGCGGGGTGGAGAGGGTGGCGGGCTTCCCTTCCCAGATCATCGTCCTCAATCCAAAGGACGGCATGCGCTACGGCCGCAAGCTCTGGGCCGATTTGCACACCGGCATGCTGCTGCGGGCCAGGACCTTCAACGAGCGCAACGAGGTGATGGAGTCGTTCACATTCACCCAGTTGCAGATCGGCGGCAACATCGAGCGCGAGCGGGTCCGGTCCCAGTTCGCGAACAAATGGAAGGAATGGCATGTCGAGAATTCGGGCGCCGAACCGGCCAACCTCGGCGATGCGGGCTGGACGCTGCGCGCGCAGCCGCCGGGTTTTCGCAAGATTACCGAAATGACCCGAACCCTCGGCGGCACGCCCGGCGTGGGGCACATGGTGTTGTCGGACGGACTGGCGGCGATGTCGGTTTTCATACAGTCGAGCGCGAGTTCTTCCTCCCCGCCGGGGCTGTCGCGCCAGGGCGCGATCAACGTATACACGCGCGACCTGGGCCGGCATCGCATCACCGTCGTCGGCGAAACACCTGCCGAGAGTGTCCGCTTCCTCGCCAACGCGATCGAGCATCGCGGGCGCTAATCGTTATTTAATCGCACAGGGATGAAACCATGCTGAACAAGGTTCTGGCTTTCGTTATGCTGCTGCCGCTGGCGTCATTCGCCCAGGCACGCGACGTGCCGGATTTCATCGATCTGGCAGAAAAGCAGGGTCCGACGGTGGTCAATATCAGCTCCACTCAGGTGCATCGCGAGACCCGCGCCGGCCCGCAGTTCCCGAACATCGACGAGGACGATCCGATGTTCGAGTTCTTTCGCCGCTTCATGCCGCGCCAGCAGCCCGGGCCCGGCCAAAGGCCGGCACCGCGGGAATTCGAGTCCCGCTCGCTCGGTTCCGGATTCATCATCAGCGCCGACGGTTATATCCTCACCAACGCGCACGTCGTCGACAATGCCGACGAGATCACGGTCAAGCTCAACGACAAGCGCGAGTATCCGGCGCGGGTGATAGGCAGAGACAAGCGCACCGATGTCGCCTTGATCAAGATCGACGCTGCCGGGTTGCCGACGGTTCGCTTCGGCGATCCCACGAAGCTGAAGGTCGGCGAGTGGGTGGCGGCGATCGGCTCCCCGTTCGGTTTCGAAAACAGCGTTACGCAGGGAATCGTCAGCGCCAAGGGCCGCAGCTTGCCGCAGGAGAACCTGGTTCCCTTCATTCAGACCGATGTCGCCATCAACCCAGGCAACTCCGGCGGACCGCTGTTCAATATGAAAGGCGAAGTGATCGGGATCAATTCACAGATCTACAGCCGCACCGGCGGCTTCATGGGACTGTCTTTCGCGATCCCGATCGACGTGGCGATGGAGGTGCAGAACCAGCTGCGGCAGACCGGACGGGTCGTCCGCGGACGCATCGGCGTGGTGATCCAGGAGGTTTCCAAGGAGTTGGCCGAGTCCTTCGGTCTGGCCAAACCCGTAGGGGCGCTCGTGAACGCGGTTGAAAAGGGCGGGCCGGCGGAGAAGGCAGGCGTGGAGACCGGCGACATCATCCTCAAGTTCGACGGCAAGTCGGTGACAAACTCGGGAGATCTGCCGCGCATTGTCGGAAACACGCGGCCCGGCAACAAGGCGAGCCTGGAGTTGTGGCGCAAGGGTTCGCCACGGGAAGTGACGGTCACGGTCGGCGAAATGCCGGAAGACCGGGTGGCGAGCCGCGAGAGCGGACGCGCGAAGCCCGTCGAGCGCGCGGCAAACCGGCTGGGGCTCGTTGTCAGCGATCTGACGGCCGAGCAAAAACGCGATATGAAGCTGGGCGGCGGGGTGCTGGTCGATGAAGTCCGCTCCAATGTGCGCGCCGACTTGCGGGCGGGAGACGTGATCAGCGCGGTGACGAGCAAAGGCCAGACTACCGAACTCAAGTCGGCCGAGCAGTTCAACAAGCTGCTCGGCCAACTCGACCGCAAATCGGTCATCACGCTGCACGTTCGCCGCGGCGAGGGCAACCTGTTCGTGACCATAAGGGGCGAGAGCGCGCGTGGCTGAACGGCCGCGATTCACGCTCTACAGCCGCCGATACTGCCACTTGTGCCACGACATGCTGGTGGCGGTTGCGCCGCTGTGCCGCGAATACGCGATAGCGCTCGAGGTGGTCGATGTGGACGCCGATCCAGAACTGGCGCGCCGCTTCGACGAGCTCGTTCCGGTGCTCATGCACCGCGAAGTGGAACTGGCGCGCTGGCGGCTCGATCCCGCAGCCGTTCGTGCGTATTTGGCTGAAATCGGCTAGAATTCAATCCGTTGCGACAGCAGAAAGGGTGCCCCGGCGCACCCTTTTTTCATAGGGTGTCTATCCGCGGATGAACCATGGTGTACCCACACCCGGGCGGGGAGAAAGATGACTAAGTTGAGCCGGAGCCTGGAATAATCATGGATGCTGCTTTTGCCGTTTATCAATCTCATCATTGTGCAGTGCAATTGCGAGCAATTGCACTGCACAATGATGAGACCTATGAAAAGCAAAATCTCCACACCTTCGTCAATACTCATCTGATCAGCGCCTAATTTCACCAAGTGCAGCACATCCGCAACTTCTCGATCATCGCGCACATAGACCACGGCAAGTCGACGCTCGCCGACCGTTTCATCCAGCGCTGCGGCGGGCTGTCGGACCGCGAGATGTCCGCGCAGGTGCTCGACTCGATGGATTTGGAGCGCGAGCGGGGGATCACCATCCAGGCGCAGACCGCAGCCTTGCGTTATCAGGCGCGCGACGGCATCAGCTACCAGCTCAACCTCATCGATACGCCGGGCCACGTCGACTTTTCCTACGAGGTGTCGCGTTCGCTCGCCGCCTGCGAAGGGGCGCTGCTGGTGGTCGACGCGTCGCAGGGCGTCGAGGCGCAGACGGTCGCCAACTGCTACACGGCTATCGAGCAGGGCGTCGAAGTGGTGCCGGTGCTGAACAAGATCGATCTGCCCTCGGCCGATCCCGAGGGGACGATCGGCCAGATCGAGGACGTGATCGGCATTCCGGCGCACAACGCGGTGCGCGTGAGCGCCAAGACCGGCGAGGGACTCGATGACGTGCTCGAGGCCGTCGTGCTCCGCATTCCCCCGCCCACGGGCGATCCGGCCGCGGAGCTCAAGGCGCTGGTGATCGATTCCTGGTTCGACAATTATGTCGGCGTGGTAATGCTGGTGCGCGTATTCGAGGGCACGCTGCGCGTGAAGGACAAACTGCGGTTCATGTCCAGCGGCGTGGAGCATTCTTGCGAGCAGGCCGGCGTATTCACGCCCAAATCGGAGAGCCGCACCGAGCTCTCGGCCGGCGAGGTCGGTTTCGTCGTTGCCGGCATCAAGGAGCTGCACGAAGCCAAGGTCGGCGACACCGTCACGCACGCCGATCGGCCGGCGAAAACGCCGCTGCCCGGATTCAAGGAAATCAAGCCTCAGGTGTTCGCCGGACTCTTTCCGGTGGAATCCAATCAATACGAAGCCCTGCGCGAGGCGCTGCAAAAGTTGCGGCTGAACGATGCCTCGCTGCGGTTCGAGCCGGAGACTTCGCAGGCGCTTGGTTTCGGCTTCCGCTGCGGCTTCCTCGGCCTGCTGCACATGGACATCGTGCAGGAGCGCTTGGAGCGCGAGTACGACATGGAGCTCATCACCACGGCGCCCACCGTGGTCTACGAGGTGCTGCTGCGCGACGGTACGCTGCTGCCGGTGGAGAACCCGTCGAAGATGCCCGACCCGTCGTCGATCGAGGAGATCCGCGAACCGATCATTCGCGCCACGATATTCGTGCCGCAGGAGTACGTGGGCGCCATCATGACGCTGTGCACCGGCAAGCGCGGGGTGCAGAAGAACATGCAATACGTCGGCCGGCAGGTCATGCTCACCTATGAGATGCCGCTCAACGAGGTGGTGATGGATTTTTTCGACAAGCTCAAGTCAGCCTCGCGCGGCTACGCTTCGCTCGATTACGAGTTCAAGGAGCATCGTGCCGCCGATATGGTCAAGCTCGATATTCTCATCAACGGCGAGCGGGTCGACGCGCTCTCGCTCATGGTTCACCGCGACAACAGCGTGTACCGCGGGCGCGAGCTGGTGTCCAAGATGCGCGAGCTGATTCCGCGGCAGATGTTCGACGTGGCGGTGCAGGCGGCGATCGGCTCGCACATCATCGCGCGCGAATCGGTCAAGGCGCTGCGCAAGAACGTTCTCGCCAAGTGCTACGGCGGCGACATCACGCGCAAGAGAAAACTGCTCGAGAAGCAGAAGGCCGGCAAGAAGCGCATGAAGCAGGTGGGTACCGTGGAAATCCCCCAGGAGGCCTTCCTGGCGATACTTCAGGTGGAGAGCAAGTGAAGAATTGGGGTCAGAGTAACTTTTCAGGCCGGATCCTTTTAGTTACTTACAAGTTTACTGTTGACAAATTTGGCGAGGATTGGGCTTCTAGATTCGTCTCCCCCTTTCGGGGGGTTGCATGCACCCCCCCGAAAGGGGGAGATTGATAGACGGCAAAGTCAGCTTCCTTGGTTCCGGCTTGCCCGGCTTAGGGCAGAAATACGTTTGAGGAATAGTTACTCTGATCCCAATTCTCATACTGCGAACATAGGCATGAAGAAAAGTTACTCTGACCCCAATTTCTGCTGACGACATGAATTTCGCTCTATTGCTTTTTTCGCTGTTGGTGCTGACCGGTGCGGTGGCCCTTGCCGCCCGGCTTTGGTTCGCCAAGACTCGCGCCCCGGGCGAGCGCGAGCCCTGGTGGATCGAATACCCGAAGAGCTTCTTCCCGGTGATCCTGATCGTCTTCGTGCTGCGTTCGTTCCTGGTCGAGCCGTTCAAGATTCCCTCGGGGTCGATGGTGCCGACGCTGGTGGTGGGGGATTTCATCCTGGGGAGCAAGTTCGCCTACGGCGTGAGGCTGCCGATCGTCAACGTGAAGATCATGGATATCGGCCAGCCGAAACGCGGCGACGTGATGGTGTTCCGCTACCCGGAAGACCCGTCGCTCGACTACATCAAGCGGGTGGTGGGCACTCCCGGCGACAAGATCGCCTATATCAACAAACGCCTTTACATCAACGGTGTCGAGACGGAGCGCAAGCCCCTGCCCGATTATCTGAACCGCGAGAGGATCCAGTACTCCAGACAATTCATCGAGCAGACCGGGGAGGTCAGGCACGCGATTCTGATCGAGGAAGACGCGCCGCCCATGGTGCCATTCGTCAGGCAATTCCCGTTTCGCGATAATTGCATCTACAATGAACAGGGCGTGACCTGTACCGTCCCCCCGGGACATTATTTCATGATGGGAGACAACCGGGATAACTCCGCCGACAGCAGGGTGTGGGGAT
>JACQTO010000087.1 GCA_016210745.1 Betaproteobacteria bacterium | reverse complement strand
TCCCGGGACACAAGTCCCCTGAAGGGTCGTGGAAGACCACCACGTTGATAGGCCGGATGTGGAAGCGCAGTAATGCGTTAAGCTAACCGGTACTAATTGCCCGTGCGGCTTGACCCTATAACCTTGATTTACAGAATCGCGTTTGCGATCACAACCATCACTTACTTCCCTCGAATTGACCTCGTCGCGCAAGCGGCGGGGTGAAAAGTTAAGTCTGGTACCCATAGCGCTCTGGAACCACGCCTTCCCATCCCGAACAGGACTGTGAAACGGGGCCGCGCCGATGATAGTGCGAGGTATATCGCGCGAAAGTAGGTCAGTGCCAGACTCCCTAAACCCCAAAGGCCCACCTCAAGTGGGCCTTTGGCATTTTTGGAGCCGCAATCGGCGGGCGATATCCCACGGGGTTAGAATTTGAACCCATTGCGATGGACGCCCGATCGGCTTGACCGATCGGCGGCGAAATAATATAAGAACACAACGGTTTGATCGGCCCGGGTGTGGCCGGGCTCCAGTTACCTAGCGTCTCCTTGCTAGCCGAATCGGAACCGTACGCTCCAGAAGGACTCCCCTCTTACGTCCCTCGAAGCGCGGGATGAAAAGTTAGTTAGCTCGGGATGGAATCGTCAATCCGCCGGGAGGCGCGCCTGGGAACGTCGACATACGAGAACATCAGTGCCCTGGATCACCGCGGTGGACATGCTGGGACCGCGATTGCGTCGTGCTTTCATTGCGGATTGACCGTGCCGCCGCACGGAGGCTTTGGCGTAGAGGCTGACGGCGCGTGGCGTCCCGTCTGTTGCGCCGGTTGCGAGGCGGTCGCTGCCACGATTCTCGGCCAAGGGCTCGGAGATTACTACCGTCTGCGCACAAGCACTGCTGCGAGCGCGCGCGACGATACGGGGCATGACGAGCTTGAGATTTTCGATGACCCCCGAGTGCAGAAAGCTTTTGTGCGGACCTCGAACGGCCATGCCGAGGCCCTGCTGCTGCTGGAAGGAATTCGTTGTGCCGCTTGCGTGTGGCTTAACGAGCAGCTGATCGCGCGTATTCCAGGCGTCGTTTCCTCAAGCGTCAATTACGTAACCCATTGCCTTAGCCTGCATTGGGATCCCGGCCGAGTTCTGCTGAGCGAGGTCCTTCGAGTCATCCGATCGATCGGCTATCGCGCACATCCCTACGATCCGGGGCGCGCCGATGTCCTCCAGCGCGGCGAGCGCCACGACGCGCTATGGCGCCTTTTCGTCGCCGGCCTGGGGATGATGCAAGTGATGATGTACGCCATTCCGGCCTATCTTTCATCCGGCGACATGACGCACGATATCGAACAACTGCTGCGCTGGGCCAGCCTAATTCTGACGGTTCCCGTGTTGCTCTATTCTGCAGCGCCTTTCTTTTCCGGTGCGGCACGCGACTTGCGGCTGGGTAAGACCGGAATGGATGTTCCGATTGCCCTCGGCATCGGTATAGCGTTTCTCGCGAGCGTGGCGGCAACTGTCACCGCAGACGGTCCGGTATATTTCGACTCGATCACGATGTTCGTCTGCGCGTTGCTCGCAGGACGCTACCTCGAATTGTCGGCGCGTCAGCGAGCCGCACGCTCGGTGCAATACCTCGGGCGGTTGGTTCCAAAGTCCGCGTATCGCCTGACGAATTACCCTGAATCGCTGGAGACCGAGGTCATACCGGCCATTGCGTTGCGTCCTGGGGAGCGGGTAATGATTACGCCCGGAGATGCGATTCCCGCCGACGCCGTCGTGGAGAAGGGCGTCAGCAAGGTGAGCGAGGCTCTGCTAACCGGCGAAAGCAGCCCGGCGGACAAACGCGCTGGTGACAGTCTGTTGGAAGGCGCCGTCAATATTTCTAACACGCTGATCGCGCGTATCACCTCCACCGGCGCCGATACCGTCCTGTCTGGAATCGTGCGCATGATCGAGCGTGCCGCGAGTGATCGGCCCGAGTTCGCCGAAATCGCCGAGCGTGCCGCAGGCTTATTCGTCGCGTTCGTGCTCGGGTTGGCGATCCTCGCAGCGGCCTATTGGCTCGCCATCGCACCCGAGAAAGCGCTATGGGTCACCGTCTCGGTCCTGGTTGCAACCTGTCCCTGCGCGTTTTCACTGGCAACGCCGGTGGCGCTCACCGCGGCAACCGGCGCATTTGCGCGACACGGTCTGATTCCTATGCGGGGCCGCGCCATCGGCGCACTTGCTCGCGTTACCGATTTGGTCTTCGACAAAACCGGAACACTCACGCAGGGGGTCGTTCGGTTGATCGCGCTGCGCGTGCAGGGCCGGGTTCAGGCCGGTGAATGTCTGCGGATAGCCGCCGCGCTGGAAGCATCCTCGAGGCACCCGATCGCCGTGGCGCTGACCACGGCGGCTCGCGATGCGGGAATTTCTGTGGACGCGGCCGAGGCAGCCACCGCGTGGGTCGGAAGCGGTATCGAAGCAAGACTGAATGGGTACCGCTATCGCATTGGCGCTCCCGCATTCGTGGCGGAGCTTGCCGCTGGAAGCAGCGACGGGGATTCGGTCGAAATGCGCGACGCCGACGAAGTCTGGTTGGGGGATGAATGCGGCCCGCTGGCAGCAATGCGTTTCGGGGACGAATTGCGCAGCGAAGCGCCAGAGGCGCTCGCCGAGCTGGCGCGGCTGGGCCTGAAACTTCATCTTGTAACCGGTGACGGCGCCGAGCAAGCGACCAGGATTGCGCGGCAACTGGGAATCGATCGGGTCAGTGCCCGGGTATTGCCACAAGGTAAACTCGATTACGTTCGCGCCTTGCAACAGCAAGGCGCAGTAGTTGCTGTGGTGGGCGACGGCGTCAACGATGCGCCGGTGCTGGCTCGATCCGACCTTTCCATCGCCATGGGTGACGGCACCAGGCTCGCGCAACTGCAGGCCGATGCGATTCTCGGTTCGGGAAATCTCACCGCTCTTGCCTGGTCTGTGGTCCAGGCGCGCAAGACGCGTTCTATCATCCGCCAAAACCTCGTCTGGGCTTTTGTGTACAACCTTGTCGTCATCCCGCTCGCCTTCGGGGGCGCGATTACGCCGTGGGCGGCGGCGCTTGGCATGTCGGCGAGTTCACTTCTGGTGATTGTCAATGCGCTGCGCCTTGTCGATCCGGGCCGCGCGCTGCGATCGCCCCGCGCATTCGCTGACGTCAAAACATAGGCACATGGATATTCTTTACCTTCTCGTCCCCTTGAGCGTCATGCTTGTGTTGCTGATCGGTGCAGTGTTCTGGTTTGCGCTCCGGGGCGGGCAATTCGACGACCTCGAGGGACCAGCGCTGATGATCGTTGCCGATGACGACAGCCCAAAGGAAAAGAAAAGCTTATGATTGCGGCAGCGGTAATAGGGGAGCCTCCCGCTTCATGCCGGGGGGCAGGAGTATCGGCGCGGGGAATTCGCATGATGGCCCGTTGATTGCCGGCGAACCGGATTCCGACAGGGTCAAGATCAAGAAATCAAGCGGGAGGTATGCCTATGAAAGCAGCGGATACTTACAACTACGATGTCGTGCGTCAGTTCACCGTCATGACAGTCGTATTGGGTGTCGTCGGGATGGCCGTCGGTGTTTTCATCGCCGCACAGCTAATGTTCCCGGACATGACTCACGGTATCGCTTGGCTTTCCTATGGCCGGCTGCGGCCGCTGCACACCAACGCTGTGATCTTTGCTTTTGGGGGCTCGGCGCTGTTCGCCACATCCTATTACGTGGTGCAGCGCACCTGCCATGTGCGCCTGTTCTCGGACGGGCTTGCCGCGTTTACGTTCTGGGGTTGGATGGCCGTCATCCTCGGCGCCGTCGTAACATTGCCGCTAGGTATCACGACCTCCAAGGAATATGCCGAGTTGGAGTGGCCGCTCGACGTCTTGATTACCCTGGTATGGGTTGCCTACGCGATCGTTTTTTTTGGCACTATCGCGCGCCGCAAGACCCCGCATATCTATGTTGCCAACTGGTTTTTCGGCGGGTTCATCCTTACCGTGGCCTTGCTGCATATCGTAAACAGTGCCGCGGTGCCGGCGACGCTGTGGAAATCCTACTCGATCTATGCCGGCGTGCAGGACGCAATGGTGCAATGGTGGTATGGGCACAACGCCGTCGGATTCTTCCTCACGGCAGGGTTTCTGGGGATGATGTATTACTTCGTTCCCAAGCAGGCCGGGCGGCCCGTGTATTCGTATCGCCTGTCGGTGGTGCACTTCTGGGCGCTTATTTTCACTTACATGTGGGCCGGCCCGCATCACCTTCATTACACCGCGCTGCCCGATTGGGCGCAGTCTATCGGCATGCTGTTTTCGCTGATTCTGCTCGCCCCGTCCTGGGGCGGGATGATCAACGGCATCATGACCCTCTCGGGCGCCTGGCATAAATTGCGCGACGACCCGATTCTCAAGTTTCTGATCGTGTCGCTGTCGTTCTACGGCATGTCGACTTTCGAAGGACCGATGATGTCGATCAAGACCATCAATGCGCTGTCTCACTATACGGACTGGACCATCGGCCATGTTCACTCAGGAGCGCTGGGATGGGTGGGACTGATTTCGATGGGAAGCATCTACTACCTCATACCAAGGCTGTTCGGCCGTCCGGAGATGTACAGCGTACGGCTGATCTCGCTGCATTTCTGGATGGCGACAATCGGAATCGTGCTCTACATCGCGGCGATGTGGATCGCCGGCGTAATGCAGGGCCTGATGTGGCGTGCCGTCAGCTCTGACGGCACGCTCACCTACACCTTCGTCGAGAGCGTGTAGGCAACCTATCCGTTTTATGCCATCCGCCTGCTGGGCGGCGTGCTGTATCTGGCGGGCATGGTAGTCATGGCCTACAACATGTTCAAGACCATCGGTGCGGGACGCGCGGTCGATGCGCAGATCCCGCTTCCGGCCGGCGCGCACGCCTGAGGGGGGCGGAAAATGGCATCCATGCATGACAAAATCGAAACGAACACCGGCTTGTTGATCGTCCTCACCCTGCTGGTGGTGGCCGTAGGTGGACTGGTCGAAATCGTACCGCTGTATTTCCAGAAATCGACCACCGAACCGGTCAAAGGGCTCAAGCCCTATGACGCGGTTCAGCTGCTTGGGCGTGACATTTACCTCCGCGAAGGTTGTTACAACTGTCATTCCCAGATGATACGGCCCTTCCGCGCAGAGACGGAGCGCTATGGGCATTATTCGGTGGCGGGCGAATTCGTCTATGACCACCCATTCCAGTGGGGCAGCAAACGCACCGGACCCGATCTTCACCGCGTCGGCGGACGCTACAGCGATGACTGGCACCGTATCCACTTCAACAACCCACGCGACGTTGTGCCGGAATCGAATATGCCCGCATACCCGTGGCTCGCCGCAACTGGCGCAGACAGCAGGGCGATCGAGGCAAAGATGCGTGCGTTGCGCAGCGTCGGCGTTCCCTACACCGACGACGAGATCGCCGGCGCGAGCAAGGAGCTCGCCGGCAAGACCGAGGCGGATGCGCTGATTGCGTATCTGCAGGTGCTCGGCACCACGATCAAGGCGAGGTGAATAATGGATATCGATAGCCTGCGGGCCGTTTATACCGTCGTGGCATTCCTGACTTTTCTCGGCATTGTCCTATGGGCCTACAGCGGCGCGCGCAGGGCTCGTTTTGAGGAGGCGGCGCGCCTTCCGTTCGACGAAGAGGAATCCCCTGTCGGAGGGCAAAGGCAATGAGCGATTTCACCGGTGGATTCTGGGACCTTTACATTGCCGTAATTACGATTGTCGGCATGGTGGGCTGCGCCGTGCTGCTCCGGATGAACAGCGTACGCAAGGTAAAAGGGTCGCAGACGGACACGACCGGGCACGTCTGGGACGAAGACCTCGCCGAGGGCAATAACCCGCTGCCCCGCTGGTGGGTCTGGCTCTTCTATATCACCATCGTGTTTTCGCTCGCCTATCTAATCCTCTATCCCGGGCTGGGAAGCTACGAGGGCACCTATGACTGGTCCTCCGCCGGGCAGTACGAGGAGGAAATGAAGGCTGCGGAGGCCCAGTTCGCGCCGATCTACGGCAAGTTCATGGCGCAGAACCTCAAGCTGGTGGCGGCAAGTCCGGAGGCGCGGACGATCGGCGAGAAACTATTCCTGAACTACTGCGCGCAGTGCCATGCCTCCGACGCACGCGGCAGCCGGGGATTTCCGAATCTCGCCGACCATGACTGGTTATGGGGCGGCGAGCCTGAGGCGATCAAGGCGACCATTGCCGAAGGGCGCAACGGTGTCATGCCACCGTTTGGTCCAGTCCTTGGCGAGGAAGGCGTGCGAAACGCCGCGCATTACGTCATGTCGATGTCCGGACTGGTCTACGACTCGATACGCGCCGCGCGCGGCAAGGAGATATTCGCCACCAGTTGCGTCGCCTGTCACGGCGCCGACGCCAAGGGCAATTTGCAGATCGGCGCTCCGAACCTGACCGATAAAGTCTGGCTTCACGGTTCTAGGGAAGAGCACATTACTGAGACGATCAGCAAGGGCCGCAATGACTTCATGCCTGCGCACAAGGATTTTCTCGGCGAAGCCAAGATCCACATTCTGGCTGCGTACGTGTACGGCATGTCCAATCCCAGCGGTGGTACTCCGTCGAAATCGGCGAAATGAAGTTGGATTCTCCCATTCCGGAACCGGTTGTAGAGCAAGCCCTCTACGAGGTCCGCAGGAAGGTCTATCCGCGATCGGTCACCGGGTGGTTCGCCGCTTGGCGCTGGGCTCTGGTATGGCTCACGCAGGCCCTTTACTATGGCATGCCCTGGCTTACCTGGAACGACCGTCAGGCAGTCTTGTTCGACCTTACGGCGCGCAAGTTCTATATCTTCGGGGCAGTGCTATGGCCGCAGGATTTCATCTATCTCGCGGTTCTGCTGGTCATAGCAGCATTGTCCCTGTTTCTGTTCACAGCCGTGGCGGGGCGTCTCTTCTGCGGCTACGCATGTCCGCAGACCGTGTACAGCGAGATTTTCATGTGGATCGAGCGCAAGCTCGAGGGTGACCGTATGCAGCGCATGCGTCTGGACCGGGCGCCACCCTCGGCACGCAAGATCGGTCTCAAGGCGCTGAAACACGCGCTCTGGATTGGAGTCGCGCTGTGGACGGGATTCACCTTTGTCGGCTATTTCACGCCGATCAGAAATCTCGGAAACGCAGTGCTCACGCTCACCCTGGGACCCTGGGAAACGTTCTGGTTTCTTTTCTACGGCTTCGCCACCTATGGCAACGCAGGATGGATGCGCGAACAGGTGTGCAAATATCTGTGCCCCTACGCACGCTTCCAGAGTTCGATGTTCGACCGCGATACGCTGATCATCACTTACGACGGCGTCAGAGGCGAGCGACGAGGGGGAAGGTCGCGTTCAGCCGACCCGCGCTCGATTGGCCTGGGCGACTGTATCGATTGCGGAATCTGCGTGCAGGTCTGTCCCACCGGAATCGACATTCGGAACGGATTGCAGTACGAATGCATCGGCTGCGCCGCGTGCATCGATGGCTGCAATCAGGTGATGGACAGGATGGGCTATCCGCGGGGCCTGATCCGCTATTCGACCGAAAATGCCGTCGCGGCCGGATGGAATTTCAGGCAGATGCTTTCGCGTGCGTTCCGGCCGCGCGTACTGTTCTATACATCGATTCTCTGGGCAATTATCATCGCTGCCGCGGTCTCCCTTTATCTTCGTGTTCCGCTGAAGGTCGATGTCATTCGGGACCGGGCGAATCTTGCGCGTGAGGTCGATGGCGCCATGATAGAAAATGTCTACCGCCTGCAGATCATGAATATCCAGGAAACCGCGCACAAATTTCAGGTAAGCGCTTCGGGGATGAACGGTCTGCGCGTGGAAGGAGTCACCGTTTTCGAGGTGCCGGCGGCGACCACGAAGATGGTTCCGATAACGCTTCGCGTCGAGCGGGGAACCGTGACGCCCGGGTCGCACCCTATCGATTTTCATGTGCAGGCTGTGGAAAACGAACAAATATCGGCCAGCGAACGATCGGTATTTCTGATCCGGTGAGTTTGTGAACGGTGCGCCCGACAGACCCTGGTATCGCGAACCCTGGCCGTGGATCCTCATGGCCGGACCGGCGCTCGTGATCGTAGCGGGAATTGCGACGGCGTTCCTCGCCGTTATGGGCGACGACGGACTGGTGGCCGGCGACTATTACCGGCAGGGTTTGTCGATAAATCGCACGCTAGGGCGCGAAGAAAGGGCGCGCGTACTTGGCGTAAAGGCAGTAGTGCAGCTCGCAGCTTCGGGTGATCGGGTCCGAGTTGCAATCGGTGGAGGAGCAAGTGGGACTGCGAGTATCAGATTGTCGCTCGTGCATGCCACACGGGCCGGACAGGATCAGTCAATTTTGCTCGTCGCAATGCCTGATGGAAGCTTCGAAGGGCGGTTGCGCCTGGTCGGCTCGGGACCTTGGCGGGCGATACTCGATGACGAGCGCAGCGGCTGGCGCCTCTCAGGCGAGTGGCCAGCCGGTCGCGAGCGTTTCGAGTTGAGCGCTGCGTCATAGCACAGGGAGGGGAGATGCTCACGTGGATGCGAGTACTGTGGCCATCGTTTCTGGTGGCTGGCATCGCCGGGACCGTTTTTTTCACATTCTTCGATCCGATGGATCTCTCGCTGTTCGGCGAACGAATTGCGTTGTCGCGAATGGCGGTCTATTCGCTCGGTTTTTTCATGCTGTGGATATTTGCAGCGGCCTCTAGCGGACTCACTTGTTTCTTGCAGCGCAGCGCCGACGATTTGAACCGCTGCCCGCTAGAGGGGGCCGAGCGGCCGGCGGGTTGCCCCAAGCGCGAGGAGCCCGACGAACGGACTGAGGCATAATGCAAAGGTCGATCAACAGGGAGAGCGCAATGTTCAAACACATTTTGATTCCGACCGATGGTTCGCCCGTTGCAGACAAGGCCGTGAAGGCCGGGCTCGAGCTGGCAAAGGCACTGGGTGCGAAGGTGACCGGTTTTTACGCGATCGAGGCGATCCAGCCGCAAGTCTACGGCGAAGGCTATATGATCGACCAGGGACTGGTGAAGGAGTTCGAGCGCAGCGCACGCGAGGCGGGCGAAAAACACATGGCAGCGATAGCAAGGACCGCCGCCGTTGCGGGAGTGGAGTTTTCATCGCTCGTTCTCAAGGCGGAAACACCGTATGAGGGCATCATCGATGCGGCCAAGAAGAGAAAATGCGACGCAATATTCATGGCCTCGCACGGACGCAGGGGACTGGCCAGCCTGATCATGGGAAGCGTGACGCATAAAGTGTTGACGCATTCCAAGCTGCCGGTCTTGGTCTACCGCTAGAATTGCTGTTGGGGGATGTCCCCTTGAAAAGACTGGGAGCGTGCTTGCCTTGCAGCGCGCTCCGGCAATGCGCAACGGCTCAGCCGCCCTGGCCGAGGATGCTCCTGAGGCCTTCGGTATTCAGAATGCAGATGTGCTTGAGCTGGACGACTATCAGCTTTTCTTCCTGGAACTTGGAGAAGATCCTGCTTACCGTCTCCAGTTTCAGGCCCAGGAAACTGCCGATTTCCTCGCGTGTCATGCGAAGGTAAAATTCCGAGGGCGAGTAGCCGCGCGCGACAAATCTCTGTGACAGGTTGAGGAGGAACGCTGCGAGCCGTTCCTCGGCGCGCATGCTCCCCAGCAACATCATCACGCCCTGATCGCGGACGATTTCCCGGCTCATCATCCGGTGGAATTGGCGCTGAAGTCCGCGCACCTCATTGGCGATCTCCTCCAGCCGCGAAAACGGAATGACGCATACGTCGCTATCTTCCAGCGCGATGGTGTTGGTGGAGTGGCGCTCCGTGCCGATGCCATCCATGCCGATGATTTCGCCCGGCATATGGAATCCTGTGACCTGATCGCGGCCGTCCTCCATGATGACGTTGCTCTTGAAAAAGCCCGTTCTGATTGCATATATCGCGCTGAACGGATCGCCGGCGCGGTACACGCTTTCGCCCCGTTTTACTTTTCGGCGGGAGTAAACGAGCTGATCGAGGTGCGCGACTTCTTCGCGACTTAGGCCCATAGGCAGGCACAATTCGCGCAATGAGCAGGTCGAACAAGCATGTTTGAGCTGCGCAACACTGATAGGGACGACCGACGCCTTCATGAGGTTCCTTGCGGTCTGACTGAGGTCCTCTTGATCCACGTCAAATCAATGAGTTCGACACGATTAGACACTACCCGCCCATGAACCAGCACTCTGGCCAATTGATTGCCACTCAACATGACCTTGTCGTCGACGCGGATTTGCTTCGCCGCTTCGACCGGCCCGGTCCGCGCTACACGTCCTACCCGACGGCCGACCGTTTCGTCGAAGCCTTTGGACCGGACCAGTACCGCCTGTTCCTGGAACGCCGCCATGTCGGAGGCATTCTCAGACCGCTGTCATTATACGTCCACCTACCGTTCTGCAACACCATCTGCTATTACTGCGGGTGCAACAAGATTATAACAAAAGACCACGGTCGATCATCCAAGTATTTGCGTTACTTGAGAAAAGAGATGGAGCTGGTCAGTTCTCTCCTGGCACCGAGGGAGCACGTCACGCAGCTGCACTGGGGCGGGGGCACGCCCACTTTCCTCAATCACGGCGAGCTTACGGAGTTGATGGAAATCACCCGGGAGCATTTCACGCTGGAGGCCGATGGAGAGTATTCGATCGAAGTCGATCCGCGTTCCGCCGGCCCCGAGACTATTGAACTGCTGGGCGGGCTTGGATTCAACCGCATCAGCGTCGGGGCCCAGGATTTCGATCCGGAGGTGCAGCGCGCGGTCAATCGAATTCAGAGTGTGGACCAGACCCGGCAGGTTATCGACACCGCGCGTTCCTGCGGCTTCGTGTCCGTCAATATGGACCTGATCTATGGTCTTCCGCGGCAGAATCTGGAGCATTTCAGGAAAAGCCTCGATATCGTCATCGATATCAGCCCCGACCGCATTGCGCTCTACAATTACGCGCATCTGCCAACGGTATTCAAGCCGCAGCGTCGAATCATTGAAGCCGAACTCCCCAAGCCGGAAGAGCGCATCGGGCTGCTGACCAATGCGATTCACCAGCTTACCGAGGCCGGCTATGTCTATATCGGCATGGATCACTTCGCCAAGCCCGACGACGAACTCGCGCTGGCGCAGCGTCGCGGCCATCTGCATCGCAACTTCCAGGGCTACTCGACGCGCGCTGAGTGCGACCTGATCGGATTGGGGATTACCGCGATCGGCAGTGTCGGCCCGAGCTATATCCAGAACGTGCGCACACTCGACGAATACTACGACAGCTTGGATCGGGGCGTGCTGCCGGTGATGCGGGGCTATGCCGCCAGTTCCGACGATTTGGTGAGGCGTGCGGTAATCCAGGCGCTGATGTGCAATTTCGCGGTGTCTCAGCGCGCAGTCGAAATTGCCCACCTGATCGATTTCCGGCGCTATTTCGAGGCCGAACTGGAGCAGTTGGCTGAGTACCGGGAACTCGGGCTCGTAGACATCGAGGACGACTGGATCACGGTGACGGCTCCGGGCCGGCTCCTGGTGCGCCCCATCTGCATGGTGTTCGACAAGTACCTGCGCACGGCCGAGCAGCGCGCGCGCTACTCCAAAGTCATCTGACACCCCCCACGTGTGGTCCCTGCTTTTCACTGCCTGCACCATGGGGCTGCTAGGCGGGGTGCACTGCTTCGGCATGTGCGGCGGTATTGTCAGCGCGGTATCGGTACGGCCTGCCGGGGCGAGTCTTGGGGCACAACTCTCATACAACGCGGGGCGCCTTCTGAGCTACAGCGCCGCGGGCGCAATCGCCGGAGCGTTCGGCGCTATCGGCATGGGATCGAGCCCGGTGGTGCCGGCGCAAATCGTCCTTTTCGTGGTTGCCAATGCGCTTGTCATATTGCTCGGCCTGCACATCGCGGGATGGGGAACACTGGTGCTGCGCCTGGAAGCGGTCGGCGCGGCGCTGTGGCGACGGATTGCACCGCTCGGCAGGAGGTTCTTGCCTGCCGATACACCATCGAAGGCCCTCGCGCTGGGCGCCTTGTGGGGCTGGCTGCCCTGTGGCCTTGTGTACAGCGCGCTGGCGCTTTCGCTCCTTGCGGCCACTCCATTGCGCGGGGCGCTGGTGATGTTCGCCTTCGGCCTGGGGACCCTGCCGAACCTCTTGGCAGCCGGTCTGCTCGCCCAGCGCATTCGTCCTGCGCTTCGCCGGGCGTGGGTGCGTATGCTTGCCGGTACGCTTATCGTGATGCTTGGTCTGGTCGGCTTCGCGCGGATTCCGGGTCTGACCGAATCGATCCAGAACGGCTTGGCGTGCATCGGCTGATCTGCTGAATAAAGCGGGTGCATGGGCAATGCGGGAGGAAGGGCGGGATTGCGCTATCATCCTATCGTGGTCTGCCCGCCGCGTTTCCGTTCAGGCATGGCGTTCGAGGTCTATTGAACATGCTCGTCGTCAAGTACATTCATATAGTCTCCGTATCCGTCACCTTTGCGCTGTTTTTCGTGCGCGGGCTCTGGGTGTTGCGCTCGTACCCTTCGCCTCAGGAGCAATGGGTTCGCTATCTGCCTTACGTCGTCGATACGATCCTCGTCGCTTCGGCGCTGGCGTTTCTCTGGGAGGCGCGCCACCTGGGATGGCCGGGCCAGTGGTTCACCGTCAAGCTGGCATTGATCGCGGTTTACGCCGCACTGGGGATCGTCGTTCTGAAGTTCGCGCGCGGGTTCGGCACCAAGGTGCTGACCTGGATAGCCGCACTTTTGGTATTCCTGTTCGTGACCACGATCGCAGTATTGCATCATCCGCTGGGCATACTCTCACTGTTCTGATTTCACGCAACCGCAATGGGTGCACGGCGAGCCCCCTTGTCTTCATCAAAAACGGCCTTCGAGGCGAAATGACGCATATGGCGGTGCCCGCGCCGGTCGAGCATTGGACACTGGCCGACGGGACAGAACTCACACTTAGACCGATTCAGCCGAGTGACGCAGAAATAGAACAGGAGTTCGTGCGCGGTCTGTCGGAGGAATCGAAGTATTTCCGTTTTTTTGCGCAATTGAGCGAGCTATCGCCGGAAATGCTCGAGCGCTTTACGCATCCTGATCCGCTGCGCGAGTGCGCGTTGATCGTCACGATTTCCGGGCGCGACGGTGAGGAGGAGGTCGCCGTGGGGCGTTACGAAGTCAATCCCGACGAAAAGTCGTGCGAATTCGCGCTGGTGATAGCCGACGCGTGGGCCGACAAGGGGATCGGCTGGCGCTTGATGCATGCACTGATGCGGCATGCCGCGCAGCGCGGGCTCGAACGCATGGAAGGTTTCGTGCTGTCGAACAACGTGAACATGCTCCATTTTGTCCGTGATCTCGGCTTCGAGATCAGGTCGAGCGTAAAGGGGCCGACCGTCAAGATCGTATCTCGGCGGCTTGCCGATTTCTTGGTGCAGAAATAGATATGCAACAATAGCCATTGGATCGCGGGGGAACTCACCCCGCTAAGATCATCGATTGTCGGCAAATAACGCGCTCCGGAGAATGAGTCCTTCCATCCTGGTGTTCAATTCCGGCTCCTCGAGCGTGAAGTTCGCGCTGTTCAGTCAATCCGCCACGGGCGCGCTGGAGCGGACGCTGCACGGCCAGATCGAGAACATCGAGGTCTTGCCCGAGTTTTCCTCGCGGCTTTCCTCAGGGAAGGCGTTCTCGCAGACGCTCGCGGCGCGCGGGAGCACGGATGCCACGCGGGAAGGCGCGTTCGAGTTCCTGCTTTCCTGGCTGCGCGGAGAGATGGCGGGTGCAAAGCTAGTCGCCGCGGGCCATCGCGTGGTCCACGGGGCCGCGCGCTACAGCGAACCGATCATCGTCGATCGGAACATCCTGGCCACGCTCGAGACGTTCGTTCCACTGGCGCCATTGCATCAGGGGCATAACCTCGCTGGCATTCGCACCCTGTTCGAGCTGGAGCCATCGCTGCCGCAGATCGCCTGCTTCGATACCGCATTTCACGCAACGCAGCACCGGATTGCGACGTTGTTCGCGCTGCCGCGAGAACTGACTGAACTCGGATTGCGGCGCTACGGATTTCACGGGCTTTCCTACGAGTACATCGCCTCGGTGCTGCCCGAGTACCTCGGAGCATCGGCTGACGGGCGGATCATCGTCGCTCATCTCGGCAACGGTGCGAGCCTGTGCGCGATGTCGGGGAGGCGGAGCATCGCCACCAGCATGGGCTTCACGGCGCTCGAGGGACTCGTGATGGGCACAAGGCCGGGCGCGCTCGACCCCGGGATACTGCTTTACTTGATGCGCGAGCGCGGCATGGACCTGAATGCGGTCACCGATCTCTTATATCACCGCTGTGGTTTGCTCGGTGTGTCCGGCATCAGCCACGACATGCGCACGCTTCTTTCCAGCGATGATCCGCGGGCGGCGGAAGCGGTGGATCTCTTCGTCCATCGCGCGATAGTGCACATCGGCGGCCTGGTTGCAGTGCTGGGAGGTCTGGACGCATTGGTGTTCACGGCGGGGATCGGCGAACACGCGCCCCCCGTGCGCAAGCGAATCTGCGAGGCCCTGGCATGGCTTGGGCTGGATATCGACGAAGACGCGAACTCCCGGCATGGGCCGCGAATAACGGCCGCCTCGGGCCGCTGCTCCGCCTGGGTGATACCGACCAACGAGGAATTGATGATCGCCAGGCATGCTCTCCAATTGGTCGGCGGAGATCGCTCCTAGGAAAGCGGCGAAAATTCGAAGAATTGGTGGGCGGTACTGGGATCGAACCAGTGGCCCCTCCCGTGTGAGGGGAGTGCTCTACCGCTGAGCTAACCGCCCGAAGCAGGCTGGGATTGTAATTCTTGCAGGCTTACTCGGTCAATTTTCGATGCGGATCATGCGCGCCGAAGTATGCCTTTAAACGGTGCCGAGAGGGGCGAACGAGTAAAGGCTGGATGCTTTGGTCATCCCTAACGAGATAGCCCTGCTTGTTCTGGCAGCCGCGCTGATGCACGCGGGCTGGAACACGATTCTAAAGGCGAGTGAGTCGAAGCTCCTCGACACCGCGGTCATTACCGTAGGCGCCGGCGGTATCGCGCTCGCGACTTTGCCGTTCTTGCCGCTGCCGAGGCCCGAATCATGGCCGTGGCTCGCCGCTTCGGTGGCGCTGCATTTTCTGTATTACTTGGCGCTGATCGGTGCCTATCGCCACGGCGATCTCTCGCATGCCTATCCGCTGATGCGGGGAGGCGCTCCGCTGATCGTCGTTCTGGTCGCGCCCTGGCTGCTCGGCGAATCGGTGGGCCCACAGGTCGTCTCGGGAATCGTGCTTGTGAGCCTGGGTATCGCGGTGCCGGCCGTTCACACGTTCGCCAATCACCGCGCCGGGAAAGCCACTGCATTTGCAGTGGCAAACGCCGCCATCATCGCGGGCTACACGCTTGTGGACGGGCAGGGTGCGAGGCTTTCCGGCCATGCAATCAGCTACAGCCAGTGGCTATTCTTCCTCGATTCGTTCGCCATCAGCGCGGTTGCCGCGAGGCTGCACCGAGGCGAGGTGTTTGCGTATGCGCGCCGTCGGATTCTGCCGGGACTCACGGGGGCCGTGCTGACACTTGCGTCCTACGGTATCGTCATCTGGGCGATGACGCATGCTCCTGTCGCCGCGGTGGCCGCGCTGCGCGAAACATCGGTTATCTTTGCCGCTGTCATAGGTGCCACGGTACTCAAAGAGCCATTCGGCGCCTGGCGTATCGCGGGGGCCGTTCTCGTCGCGATCGGCATCGCGCTGATGAAGTTATAGAGATCTGCAAGCGGGCGCGACAAGGCATTGTGGCGCAGGCGTAGAATGCGCCCTTCGCTTCTGGTGATTGATATGGTTCGAACTCGTTTTGCACCCAGCCCGACGGGATACCTGCATATCGGCGGGGCCCGCACGGCGCTGTTCTCCTGGGCCTACGCGAGAAAGCTCGGCGGCAAGTTCATCCTGCGCATCGAAGACACGGATCTGGAGCGCTCGACCGAGGCCTCGGTCAAGGCGATCCTCGACGGCATGACCTGGCTTGGACTGAACTGGGATGAAGGTCCGCATCACCAGATGCACCGCCTCGATCGCTATCGCGAGTTCGCGCAGCATCTCATCACTGCGGGCATGGCGTATCACTGCTATTGCTCGAAGGACGAGCTGGAGGCGATGCGCGAGGCGCAGCGTTCGCGCGGCGAAAAACCGCGCTACGACGGACGCTGGCGGCCGGAGAACGCGCGGACTGCCGGCTTGAGACCACCGGCAGACGTAAAGCCCGTGCTGCGTTTCAGGAATCCCGATGAGGGGGAGGTGACTTTTGGCGATCTGGTCAAAGGCCCGATCACGGTGTCGAACACCGAACTCGACGATCTCGTGATCCTGCGCGCCGACGGTGTGCCGACCTACAACTTCGGCGTCGTGGTGGACGATCTCGATATGAACATCACGCACGTCATCCGCGGCGATGATCATGTCAACAACACGCCGCGTCAGATCAATATCTTCCGGGCGCTGGGGGCGTCGGTGCCCCAGTTTGCGCACGTCCCCATGATCCTCGGCGCCGACGGCGAGAGGTTGTCCAAGCGCCATGGTGCCGTGAGCGTGATGCAGTACGCCGAGGATGGTTATCTGCCGGAGGCGATGCTCAACTGCCTTGCGCGCCTGGGCTGGTCGCACGGCGATGCCGAGCTGTTTTCGCTGGAGCAATTGGTCGAGTGGTTCGACTTGGAACACATCAGCCGGTCGGCGGCGCAGTTCAATCCCGAGAAGCTGCGTTGGATCAATCAGCAGTACATGAAGGGCGCAGACGTCGGACGGCTTTCCCATGAAGTCGCGCAGCGCATCGAGCGCGAAGGAGGGCGGATAGGCAGCGGACCGCCGCTCGAGCGGGTGATCGAGTTGCTAAAGGACCGCGCCGAGACGCTGAACGCTCTGGTGGACGAAGCGATGATGTTCTACGGCGACCGGCATCCGAGCCCGGAGTTGCTCCAGGCCCACGTGACGCCCGAAGTCCGCCCGGTTCTGAGGGACCTGGCCGCCGCATTCGGAAAACTCGCCGAGTGGTCGAGCGAGCCCATTAACGAGGCGGTAAAAACGGTGTTGAAAGCGCATGCGTTCAAGATGCCCAGGCTCGCAGTGCCATTGCGTGTGGTGGTATTCGGGATGACGCAGACGCCCTCGCTGTCGTCCGTGCTCGCCCTGGCCGGCAGGGAACGGGTGATCGCACGCCTGGAGCAATACGCGGGCTAGAGACTGGGTTGGCGGTGGCGGGACACGTCTCGGGAAGCCCAGAGTAACCAACGGTTTCCCATGGCTTTTTCTTTACATCGCGGGGGCGCGCCGATATAATTCGCGCCTCGGTTCGGGGGTATAGCTCAGCTGGGAGAGCGCTTGCATGGCATGCAAGAGGTCAGCGGTTCGATCCCGCTTACCTCCACCAACAATCCCGATCTAAAGACGCCAGAAGTCCCTATCGTCTAGAGGCCTAGGACATCGCCCTTTCACGGCGGTAACCGGGGTTCGAATCCCCGTGGGGACGCCATATAAATCAAGCGGTTATCTATCAGTTTCGCCAAAACCGCTCCTGCCATAGAGCGCCATAGTTTGCTATCAAAATGGGCGCCCACACGGCGATAACCATGTTGTCAAATCGCCAGCCTCAGCGCTTGTGCCGGCGTGTTAGCGACGACGTAAATCCGCGTGATTCTGAGGTTTTGGTTGCAGGTGGCGAATTCGTGCTCAGGCTGGATCGATTCGCAGCGGAACAGCTCGACGCTCCACAGGCTGTCCTTGACATGCCCGATGAATGTCAGCCAAGAGGGGTCATTGGTTCCGGAGTCGCCTGGCGGGAAGTGCTTCGCGAGCACGCGGCGCACGACATCTTTGTCGATGTCGACGCCGAAGGCATGAGAGATCTGCTGGGCGATGCGTACACAGCCGAATTTGGGATTGCGGCGCTTCATCTCCACGATTGCCGCGATAAGTTCCATCGAAGGGCCTTTCGGACCGGGTTTGCGCCGAGGGGACGAGGAGGAAAAGAGCAGGCGGTA
>JACQTO010000001.1 GCA_016210745.1 Betaproteobacteria bacterium | reverse complement strand
CCACAGTAGGTCCGGCATAGCCGGATGAGGCTGATCTTGCCTTTATCAATCTCGTGTTTTCGCGCAGCTGCAACTTCGCACTGCGCGAAAACACAAGGGAAGCGCTGATTAAGTTTGTCATTCCCGCGTAAGCGGGAATCCAGGAAGTTCAATCTGGATCCCCGCTTTCGCGGGGATGACTTAATCAGCGTTTCCTTTAGTTTAGGATCTAGGACTTGGTCACTTGCAAGTTTACTGTTGGCAAATTTGGCGAAGATTGGGTATCTAAATTCGTCTCCCCTTTTCGTGCAGTTGCAAGCAACTGCACGAAAAGGGGAGATTGATAAACGGCGAAACCAGCTTCCTTGGTTCCGGCTCGTCCGGCTTGGGATTTGGAATCCAGGATTCAGGATTTAGGTCGATGATGATTTTCGGCACGATGCGGAACACCTGCGGCGCGGAGTGTTCTGGCGGACACGTCCGGGCGCAGGCGGGTCAGGGCACTTATTTCACCTTGCAGGAGGCACACGACCATGCTTGACATCGGCGATGAAATCCTTCTGGTCGAGGACAACCCCTCGGATCTGGAGCTCGCCCAACGGGCGCTGCGAGAATACAACCTGGGCACCAAGGTCCAGATCGCCCGCGACGGTGAGGAAGCCCTGGATTTCATATTCTGCCGGGAACAATTCGCGGGCAAGCGCCCCGGTCAGCTCCCCAGGGTTATCCTGCTCGATCTCAAGCTCCCGCTCATCGACGGCATGGAGGTACTGCGGCAGGTCCGCGCCGATCCGCGCACCCATCATGTTCCCGTTGTCGTGCTGACCGCCTCCAACGAGGAGCGCGACGTGGCCGAGAGCTACGCCCTCGGCGTCAACAGCTACATCACCAAGCCGGTGGACTTCGACCAGTTCCGGGAGGCCATGCGGGTGATCGGGACGTACTGGCTGGTGCTCAATCGTTCGCCCTGCCGCACATGACTATGGAACAGTCGGCCACAACACCGGCGGGCGCCAAGGCCCTGCGCGTCCTGGTCCTTGAGGACTCGGCGCGAGACGCCGAACTCATCATCCGGGAGCTTCGGAGCTTCGGCTACGATCCCCATTGGTCCCGAGTCGATAGCGAAGAGGATTTCCGCTCGCACATCGATGCCGAGCTGGACCTGGTCATCGCCGACTACACCCTGCCGCAGTTCGACGCCCCCGGCGCCTTGGCGATTCTGCAGGAGCAGGAACTGTCGATTCCCTTCATCATCGTCACCGGAACCATCACCGAAGAGACGGCGGTCACCGCATTGAAACAGGGAGCAGACGACTTTCTTCTCAAGGATCGATTGGCGCGGTTGGGACCGGCGGTGCGCAACGCATTGCAACAACGGCAACTGCGCGACGAGAGGAGTCGAGCCCAAGAGCTGCTGATACGAAGCGAGGCGCGATTCCGGCGGCTGGTGACGCGCATGTCGGCTCTCGTGGTCGAACTCGACCCGAAGGGAACGATCCTGTTCGTAAACGACACCGTGAGCGCGGTCACCGGCTATTCGCCCGAAGAAATCCTGAGCCAGAACGCGTTCGACCTGTTCTTCCCCGGCAAGGCCTGCGCTCAGCTCGATCCCGTATTCCAGATCCTGTCGCGCGGGGAGGATCTGCGCAACCACGTGACGCTGTGTCGGACCAAAGCCGGCACGTGGATCTCCCTGGAATGGAATACGGCCAACGAGTACCGCGTCGACGGACACCTGCAGAAGATCATCGCCTTCGGTCTGGACATAACCGAACGCGAGCGGGCCGCTTCGCGCATCCGCCACCTCTCGCGGCTCTATGCCGCGACCTCCAAGGTGAATGAAGCGCTGGTGCGCAGCAAGAGTCCCGATGAGGTATTCGCGGCCGTTTGCCGCGCCTGCGTCGAGGACGGCGACTTCATACTGGCCTGGATTGGTGTTGCCGATCAGGATGCGCAGCGCATCGTCGTCGCCGAAGCT
Organism: Betaproteobacteria bacterium; assembly: GCA_016210745.1. Lineage (GTDB taxonomy): Bacteria > Pseudomonadota > Gammaproteobacteria > Burkholderiales > SG8-39 > JACQTO01. The sequence continues at coordinate 13,947 of JACQTO010000001.1, read as the reverse complement.
TTCGGCCCCTCGGTCGAATATCTCGACGGCATAGAGATCGCCACGGCTTCCGGTGAAGCAAGGAGGACCGGGGCGGCCACGTTCGCTTATCGGGAGCGGCAGGTGTATATCTGCAACGATTTCCACGCCGACCCGGTGACCGCGCCATGGAGCGAGCGCGCGGCGCGATACGGCATCGCGGCAACGATTGCGCTGCCGTTCTTCCAGGGCGGAAAGGCGATCGGGACGCTCAGCGTGTATGGCGGCGAGAAGGACATCTTCAATGATGAGGCGGTAACTCTGCTGCGCAGGATGGCCGAGAACATCTCCTTTGCCCTGGATCAGTTCGAACACCAGGCCAAGAGAGAAAAAGCCGAGGCGGCGCTGCGCCTTAGCGAGGCGCGACTCCAAGAGGCGCAGTCGATCGGCAGAATCGGCGACTGGGAACTGGACCTCGAAACCCGGCAGCTCACGTGGTCGCCGGAAATGTTCCGAATATTGGGGCGCGACCCGGCGGCAGGAGCGCCCGCGATAGATGAAGTGCTCCAGCACTACGTCGGTGATTCCGATGATCCTCCGATCGGCGATCTGCGCCGCGCCGTCGCGACGGGCGAGCGGGTCCAAATCGAGCGGCGTTTTCGACTTCCCGGCAGAGGCGATGCGTGCCACGCGATCGTGATCGTTCCCAGGAAAGATGACGACGGGCGGGTGACCAGCGTCTACGGCACAGTGCAGGACGTCACCGAACGAAGGAGGCTGGAGGAACAACGGGCTGCGGACGCGCTTCACTTGGCGGAGTTATCTCGTCGCGTGGTCGCCGTCCAGGAGGAGGAAAGGCGCCGGCTGGCTGCGGAATTGCACGACAGTACCAGTCCGAACCTGTCTGCGGTCGCGCTCAATCTCGGCATGATCGCCTCCGACCTCGAGCCGAGCGCCTTGGTTGCGATCGACTCGCGCCTCGCCGATACGCGGGTGCTGCTGGCTGACGCCATCGCGAGCATCCGCGATGCGTGCGCGGAGCTTCGTCCGGCCACGCTCGACTACGCCGGGCTGCTGCGCGCGCTGCAAGGGCATGCGGCGGCGTTTTCGCGCCGCACCGGCGTCGCGGTCGAGGTATCCTGCAGCGACCCCGATAGGCGCCTGGCGCCGGAGCTGGAATCGACTTTGTTTCGCATCGTGCAGGAAGCGCTCACGAACGCAGCCAAGCATGCCCAAGCGACCGCGATCGACATTGAACTGGTCTACGCGGGCGCACAAATCGTGCTGACCATTTCGGATAACGGCGTGGGGTTCGATCCCAAAGCGCTGGGGCAATCCGAGCGCAGACCCGGCTTGGGACTGCTCACGATGCAGGAGCGGGCCGAATTCGCAGGCGGCAAGTTCAGGCTGGAATCCGAGCCGGGAAAAGGCGCGCGAATACGTGTGGTAATCTAAGAGAAAAATGGGGTCAGAGTAACATTTCATTAGTGCGATGCGGAACTGCTGGGCCGATGCGTTTGGGAAATGTTACTCTGACCCCATTTTGATCTGGCAGTTGTCGCAGCAATAGGGAGAGAAGCATGAAAAGCCGCGTTGTGCTCGCGGACGACCATAGGCCGTTTCGCGAAGCGATGCGGATGATCCTCGAGAGGGATCCGGGCATCGAAGTCGTCGGCGAAGCCGGGGACGGGACCGAGGCGCTGGATTTGGTGCAATCGGTCCATCCGGACGTCCTGGTCATTGACGTCCGCATGCCGGGCGTCAATGGCATCGCGGCGCTGCGCCAACTCGTCGCCGCCGATTCCTGCGTCAAGGTAATCGTGCTCTCGGTCGCCTCCGAGCCCATCTTTGCCTCGGCGATGCTCGGCGCGGGCGCCCGAGGCTACGTGACCAAGGGCGATGCCGCTGAGTTGCCGCGCGCCGTTCGCGCCGTGGTGAGCGACAATAACTATCTCAGCACCGAAGTGGCGGCGGCGGTCGCTGAAATATCCGGCGCCGGAGGGTCGATCATCGGCGCCTCTTACGCCGACCTCGAGCGGAAGACATAAGGGCCATGAGCATTCGGGTCCTGCTGGTGGACGATCACACGATCCTGCGCATGGCGCTTCGGGTCCTGCTGGCGCGCGAGTCGGACATCAAGGTGGTGGCCGATGTGGATCGCGGCTCCGAGGCGCTTCGCCTGGCAAAAGAACTCGCCCCCGACGTGGTCGTGATGGATATCGGCATGCCCGGCATGGATGGCATCGAAGCGACCCGCCAATTGACCGCGGAGACCCCCGGCACAAAGGTGCTGGCGCTGTCCACCCATTTGGAACGCCACTTCATATTGCAGATGCTCGAAGCCGGCGCCAGCGGCTACGTGGTCAAGTCCGCCGACGGCGAGGAATTGCTGCGGGCAATCCGCGCCGTAGCTCAGAACAGAACCTTTCTCTGCGCCGAAGTCGCCTCGATAATGGTCGATTCGATGCGCCACAAAGCTCCGGACCAGGAATTCAACGGCGAGCGCCTGGGCCGCCGCGAACGCGAGGTGCTCGCCCTCATCGCCGAGGGCAAGACCTCTCACGAAATCGCCGCCAAGCTGCACATCGCCGCGGGCACGGTGATAGCGCATCGGCGAAATATCAGCCGCAAACTCGGACTCCACAGCGTGGCCGAGTTGACCAAATACGCCATCCGCGAGGGCTTGACCTCGTCCTGAATGTCTGCCGTTGGCTTCGCCCCGCTCAGCCCATTAACCTAAGCCGGACGAGCCGGAACCAGTGAAGTTGGTTTTGCCGTTTATCAATCTCCCCTATTCATGCAGTTGCGTGCAACTGCATGAATAGGGGAAACGAATTTGGAAACCAAATCTTCCCCAAATCTGTCAACAAGTACACTTGTAAGAGACTGAGCCGGCATAGCCGGCCAATGAGGCTGATTTTGCCTTTATCCAATTTCGTGTTTTCGCGCAGTTGCGAAGTTGCAACTGCGCGAAAACACGAGACCTATACAACATCAAATTCCATTTGTTGCGTTGCGGCATGCTGGCGCGTTAAATCCTCAGCGCAAAATACCTACATGTGGGTAGGCAAAATAGACATGTGCTGGGATTGATACCCGCGCTGCGAACGCATAAATTCATCCATAAAGAAGAAATGAATACGCAGCAGCGCAGGATTGACGGGAAAAGCAATGTCTCACCTCACCGAAGCCTTCAATTGGAATGTAACGCAGCAGAACTCACACTTGTTTTCCGAGCGGGACGATTCCAGCGGCGAAGCGCTCGCGCACAGCGTTCCGTTCGCGGCAATGGTTCTGGATAAATCGGGAACCGTTTGCTACTGCCACGCCGATGCGGCGCGCCTGTTCCACGCCAGCGCGCACACCTTGGTCGGGCGGCATGTCCGAGAACTGATTCCCGACCTGCCTTTCAAACCCAGAACGCCGGGCTACAACGTTGCCTATGCCGCCTTCTGGGCGAACGAAGGGGCGCAGCACGGGTTCTGCGGCGTGGACAGCCAAGGCCGCGCATTCGGTATTCGGGTCGCGCTGGACAGGCTGGAGCTGGAAAAACGCCACCAGATATTGTTGCGATTGCAGCTACCGGTCGAATCTGCGCAATTGCCACGAAAGCATGCCGCTTCCGGCAACATTGCCGGCGCGCGCACTCATCGGGCCGAAATTCCGGACGCTGCGGAATAAGCGACCGGTCCGGTCCTTGAAACCTATAGGTGTTTCGCCCCTAGCGGAGAATCGGATATGTACCCAAGCACGGAACAAATCGTTGCCGCCAACAAGGCCGCAACCGACCTCGTGATTTCCATTGCCAATATCCAGGTTGCCGCCCTCGAGCGCTTTTCGGCGCTGACCTTCAATGCGACAAAATCGGTATGCGAGGATGGCTTGGAGCAGGCGAAGATTCTGATGGGAGCGAAAAACGCGCAGGAACTGATCGGCTTGAACTCGGCGGCCGCCCAACCTTCGCTCGAAAAAGCTATTGCGTACTCGCGCAGCATGTACGACGTTGCCCTCCAGGCGCAAAGGGAGATGACCAAGGTCCTGGAAGCGCATGCCGGCGAAATCAGCAAGGGCATTCTGGGGAGTCTCGACACGCGAGCGATGGCGACAACGCCCGCTTCCAGCGCCGCTGCGGCTGCCGTCAAATCCGCACTTGCAGCCGCCGGCTCGGCTTACGACAGCTTGAGCAAGATCTCGAAGCAGGCAAGCGAACTGACAGAGGCCAATTTCACCGCTGCCATCCAGGGCGTGAAGGGACGGAAGAAAACGGCGTGAAAGCGACTCAGGCACTCGGGTAAAGGGGCCGGTTTTGGCCTAGCCATTAACCCACGGTCAAATACGCGGAGAACGAAATGGACGCAGCACATGTACACCACGGTCAACCCAGTATCGGACGCAGCTTTCCTGCACTGCATCCGAAACAAGCCGCGACCAAGGCGCACTCGGGCAATCAAATTGCCTCGCTCGGCGCCATGTATGCCCACGCGCTCGCGATAGAGCACGAGGCGGAAGCGCGCTACCGCGAATTCGCCATCCTCATGGCCGATTACGGCAATGACGCCACCGCCGAGCTGTTCGGCCGTCTCGCGGAGTTCGAGGCGAAGCACGCCTTCGAACTGACAAAGAGAAGCGTGGGCATCGAGATCCCCGTCATTGAACCGGGTGAGTATGCCTGGCTCGACGACGGAGCGCCCCTGCCCGAAGCGCGCGCTTTTATCTTCAGGATGATGACGCCGCGCCTGGCGCTGGAGATCGCCCTGCGCGCGGAAAAACAGAGCAAGGCTTTCTTTGAGCGAGTGCGGGCCGAATCACGCAATGCCGGCGTGCGTGCGCTGGCGGCCGAATTCGCGCGCGACGAGGAGTCACATATCGCGTGGGTGGCCGATGCGCTTGCGCAGTTGCCAAAGCCGTTTCGATGGGATGAAGAATTCCTGGGCGACCCGACTAGCGAGCAGCAGCTTTAGGGAAGCTCTGAAGCACCCTGGTCTTGTCATTCCCGCGGAAGAAAATGGGGTCAGAGTAACATTTCGCAAATCCGTCGGGCGAATTCGGCACCGCCTCGATGAAATGTTACTCTGACCCCATTTTGCTAGTGCATTGCGAGGCTCTGCCGCAGGTATCTGCCGATCAGGAGTACCGTCGGGTACGTCACTTCATCTTCGATCCTTTCGTGGACCCTCAGGTTGTACGCGAATTCGGCGTATTCGCGGTTTTTTTCACGGTGCGCGGCCACCAACAACCCCTCGACCGCAGACAGGATCAGCTGGTGCTGATTGGCCAGAGCATCGTGCCTGGCGCTGAAATCGGCAATCATCGGCAGGACCTCTATCATCTCCGGCCGTATATCGCCGCGCGTCAACTCGGGCAGTAATCCGAGTACCGGAAACACCGTCTTTTCTTCCCACTGGAAATGCGGCAGGCAGAGGTCTGCCAGGCGCTTGGCCGCTTTCGCGATGCGACCTTCCTCGGTCGTGGCCCTGACCAATTCGGCGCGCGCCTCGTCGTGGCACAGTCGCAGTGCATCGGGAATATTCAGATTCCTGTACCACCCCGTTCGGGAGCTCATGAGCAAATCCTACCTTGTCGTTTGACCACCGCGGCCAGTGCACGTGCGAAATTACGCACGACCTGTGCCAGCATCACGCAACAAGTAAGCTACTGATTTTAAAGAGGTGCCTCTAGCGACCGGTTAGACGGCGGATCGCTGGTGGGTCTTTGAAGGGGCATATATCCCCGCAGGATTGGGGAAATCGCGCCCGGCGGGCGAGAAGAGTCGCAGGCGCTCCGGCTCACGCGCCGGTCTCAGCGCTTGAAGCGGTAGCCGTTGTAGTTGAATACCAAGCTGTCGTGCAGAATTTGCTCCAGTTTCAATCCCGGGGCGACCTCATCGCCCTCGCGAACCAGCTTGTCGTTCACGATCACCATGCCGCCTGCGCCTCCATCGCGAATGAATCCCGAGACCGACACATGCGGCAATTCCGGTTGAGCCACAACGGGGACCGGGGCAGGGCCGGCCGCTTCCTTGCGCTGTGCCGCGGCTGCGGCAGGCGCCGGCGCGGCCGCAGTTTCTGGCGGGGCGCTTCTCTTGGCCGCCACCGGCGGTGCCGGTTTCGCTGCCTTGACGGGGTCCACCTCCGGCTTCTTGGACGCCTTCGCGGACGGCGGCTTGGCCGGCGCTGGCGTTGGCGCGGCGACGCGCTCGGAAACAAGCGCCGGCGGCGATTGCCGCGGCCTGGCTTCCTGCTGCGCCGGGCTAGCCACGGCGGGCTTATCCCATCGAGGCACTGGCGCACTTGCCGGCAGTTGCGCGGCGGGTGCAACCGGTGTTTCCACGGAGCGCATCACCGCAGACGCTGCCGCGACCGGAACTCCAGCCGGAAGCGTCGGGCGCAACCAGAGATACATGACAGCCGCGTTTACGGCCAGGGCTCCCGCTAGAGCATAAGGCCAGCGGCGTTGTTGCGAAATTTCCCCGCCAATCGCCGGCAAGAGCGAATACTTCGGCGCCGCAGCGGCCTGCTGGCGCGCTTGTTCGGACCTCGTCAATGCCTCAAGGATGTAGGACATGTCAGCCTCCAACGCCGGCCTTGGTCAGCCGGGGCAGGCGTTCATCCAGACGCATGTTCAGGCGGATCAGCGTGAGCGCGCCGGCCATGCCGTCGGGCACCATGCCCTCGGCAAGCTGAAAAGCCTTGACCCGGCGCACGAGATCGTTATCGAAAACGGCCGGACCATCCGGGTTTCCGCCCTGGACGCGCGCCAAGCTCTGGCGCAGCCACGCTACGGCCGCGCTCCGGCTGCCTGCGGCCAGCGTGTTGTTGAAACCGGGCGGTGCGTACCACAGCAGCGTGTACTTCCCCGACCACAGCGGCGCGATGTCGGCCAGGGCGACGCGCCGTGTTGCCCCGGCGACCATGAAAGTCGCGGATTTCTCCGTGAGCGCCGTTAGAACAACGTAAAAGGGTTCGTCCTTGCCTCCGCCGTCCATCAACAAAACCGCAGGCTGATTGACGTTTAGCAGGTCGGTGAGACCGCCACGGGCATACAGGCAATACATGTTGACCGCTCCGGCGGACTTGCAGGCGGAAACCTTGCTTCCCGTGTCATACGCAACGCCGTACAAGTTCAACAGATCCTGGAACGCCAGCCGTTCGCTGAGGGCGCGCGCCACGTTGCCGTCCGGCCAGGCCAGTTCATCCATCGGTTGATTCGACTCAGACTCGAACGAGACCTTACTCGGCGAGGCCGCCACCTCCGCAACGTTCTCAGGCAATGAAGGCGATTGCGGTTGGATGACAGCGGCGCGCACCGGGGAGGGCGCCTCCATCCACGGCTGGGAAAAGAAGGAAACAGGGAGAAAACCGGCGGCGAAGACGCCCCCCGCGCACACCGCAGCAGCCGACACCAGCGGCCAGCCCAGCACGCGGCGCCACAGCCGGCGCTGCGCAGTCTCTCCCGATACTTCGGCAGCCGCCCGCTTCAAGGTCTTGGGCGTCACCTGCAGCATGCCTTGTATGTAGGTGCCAAGCAGCGCCCGGTCGCACACCAGGTTGATCAGGCGCGGCACGCCTCCGGTCAAGCGGTACAGGGTTCCGATCAGCTTATGCGGAAAAAGGGGCAGCTGGGCCCCCGAGACACTCAGCCGGTGAACGACATAAGCCGCGACTTCGACTCGATCGAGATGGGTAAGGTGGTAGCGCGCCACGATGCGCTGCGCTACCTGGCGCAGTTCGGCCCGGCGCAGCATGACCTGCAATTCCGGCTGGCCGATCAAAATGATCTGCAGCAGTTTGCGCGTGTTGGTCTCTAGGTTGGTAAGCAGGCGCAGTTGCTCGAGCACGTCCGGACGCAGGTTCTGCGCCTCGTCGATAATCAGCACGGCGCGCCGGCCTTGCGCGTTCGAGCGCAGCAAGTGGGCGTTGATGGCGTCGACCAGGATCTTGACGCTGGCCCCGCCGGCCGGCAAATCGATATGAAATTCGTCGCAGATGGCGGCCAGCAGTTCGTCGACGCTCATCTTCGGGTTGAGGATGAAGGCTACCTCGCATTGCGCGTCTATCTGATCGAGCAAGCAACGGCACAGAGTCGTCTTGCCGGTTCCGACTTCGCCCGTAAGCAACACGATGCCGCCCTCGCCCTGCACTCCGTAGAGCAGGTGGGCAAGCGCCTCGCGGTGCCGGCTGCTCATGTACAGGAAGCGCGGATCCGGCGCGATCGAAAATGGCATTTCGCTGAGGCGGAAATAATCCTTGTACATGAGGCCACTCCAAATCGGATCTTCAAACAGCGCGTTCGACTCCTGACCGCACCAGGCTCGCTCTATTCAAAGCCGCCACGGTCGATGCCGCTGCGTGCGGCGCATAGCCATGCCGATGCAGAACTTCTAACGGCCATTGCTTATTGGATAGGTATTTAGCCGTACCGCTGGAGATTGGCCAATGGGGTGGCGCCCCGACAAGCCGGTAGCAAAAGACTGTAGAGGGGTGTCCAAGAATCGATAGTGAAAATCGCCAAAGGGCACGACGAGAGTTGACTGTTGACAAATTTGGCGAAGATTTGGCTTCTAAATGGTCAGTTACAGGTCTATTGTTGACGAATTGGCGAAGGTTTGGGTTCTAAATTCGTCTCCCCCTTTCGTGCAGTTGCAAGCAACTGCACCGGGAGATTGATAAACGGCAAATCCAGGTTCCTTGGTTCCGGCTTGTCCGGCTCAGGGCGCGGGAGGGTGACCCCGGCGCTCTAGTTACGAATTGGGAATCGATGTGGACTGCAGGAAATCCCGGAACAGGGCCCTTTCCTGCACGGCGTGCTCGGTGACAAGCTGCTTGACCAAGAGCCCGTACTCGTTCCACAGCGCATGGAACCGCGTATGGCCGAATTGTTCCATCGCGTGCTCCATCTCGGCTCTCATTTGAATATGCAGCGCGGCGTGGCCTTTCAGGCGAGGATATGCGGCGGCGTGCAACATCCGCTCTTCATTCGCGAAATGCGTTCGCGCGTCCGCCAAGAGCCGATTCATCAGGCGCTGAATTTCCGCTTCATCGCCGCAGGCGATTGCCCGGTTCAGTTCATTGGCCAGCGCGCCGAGCGCTCGATCCTCGTCGTCGACCTCCGGTATGCCGGAATCCGATCCGTTGCTTCCATTCATGTTCCATTCCAATGGCTCGATCCGGCAATTGAAGTTTCATCTCTTTGCCGAGATCGCAGTCCAGTAAACAGCAACGAGCAGGCAAATCCCATAGACCAGCGCGGTATCTTCGATGGACATTCTTCACCTCCCACACTGCGGACATGACGATCAACGTGCATTGCGGTCATGTTAGACAACGCTCGCCGGATCTGTCTTTGGGCAAAAACCCGACTTGTTTTCCATCGGAATCCGTATATAGGTCTGAGTGAGCAATACGCCGCGGCAGCGAGGGAGCCCCGGAGGGGCAAGGCCGCCGCCGGGGAATATCGCCCAGGGGGTCAGAGAATCGCTGACCCGATAGCGGCGGATCAACGCGGCGCGAACGAAAGGCGATAAATGCGATTCAATGTCGCCGTATATGCAGATCAATAGCGCGGGGGATGGGGCACCACGCGCCGCCAACCTCCGGGACAGGTGGCGACGTAGGGGTAATAAGCTCCGGCGCCGGCGCAGTAGTACCAGTAGCGGTCGCGCCGCGGACGGATCCGCTCGACGTAGACCGGCGGCGGGTACGCCGCCTGCGGATAGTAGTGCCGTGGGTAATACGAATACGGCGGATAGAATGCAGGCGCCAACAAGACCGGGGCACCGATTACTAAGCCCAAGCGCAGGTGCGGGCGATGGCCGCCGCCGGCCAGTGCCGGTCCGCTCAATACGAGTCCCAACATAATCAAGGCAAGGCCGGCTTTCGCGCTTTTCATGATCGCGCCCTCCTTTCGGGTATCCATTCACGATCAGAATATGAAGATCGATTCTCCGTTGCTGTAATAAAGTGTTTCCAGATGTAACACTTGCGCACAATGCTCCACTTCGCTCATTTTGCAGTCTATTATTTGCATGAAAGCGACTCGATGGATTTCCGCCGAGGCTTCGTGAGCCGTGGTTTGGGCAGCAAGGACCCGCTGATGAAGATTTCTAAGCTGATGCTGGCATCGGTGCTGATTCTAGCGGGGGCGATTGCGAGCGATTCGGCGTTTGCCGACCGTGGACGCTCCGGGCGCTCCAGCCAGTTCAGTAAATCCTCCGGGTTCGCGCGTCACGGCCATGTTGCGCAGCCCAAGCGTTTCGGGCATTTTTCTCGCCATAGCCGTACAGGAATTTTCATCGGCGTACCCATTTTCGCGCCTTTGTACGCGCCCCTTCCCTACTACTATCCGCCGAGACCGGCCGCACCCACGGTGTATATCGAACAGGCGTCCGAGCCGCAGGACCCGGTGCAGGAGCAGTCATACTGGTACTACTGCGCCGAAGCCAAAGCCTACTACCCCTATGTCAGCGATTGTCCGGGAGGCTGGCAGCAAGTAGTACCCCAATCGTCTCCCGACTGAGTCTGCGCCGCGGGTCACGAAACCGCGGCGCGGCATTGTCGGATTGCTGAAACAGTCCCGGCGCTCGTCGGGCAGCAAAACGATCGTCGATTCGCCATCTCCGCCATAGCGAACGACGCGGAGCAAGTTCAAGAAAGATTGCTTCGCCGCTCCTCTCCTCTCAATAACGGTAGTTATATTTTTTGGAAAACTCCTACGCGCTTTTCCCCAAAACCGGCGGGGCAATTAGCCAGCCCCACCCATTTTCCCGATCGGCCCCTACCCTGCATACGGAAGAAGAATTGAAGCCCGGGGCGCACAGAAGCGCCTCACCGGGATTCACGCAGCGACGATAAGCGCATCTCGAATTGCCGCAAGGACCGTAGGCGCGAGCTACGGTGCCCGCCTCCAGAGAAGCATATACCTGCGGTATCGACAGTAGAACTCTCGCTACCGGATGAATTTCAGCCGCCGAAGCAATAGCCGGCGATGTAGGGGTGTTTACTGTTTTTGCCGCTCACTTGCGGACTGGCACGCGTCGTGCACCGGCGAGTGCCCAGGGTACCGCCGTATCCCCCATTCGACGGCGGCCAGATTCACGAACAATGGAGGAGTTGCCGAGATGGTTACCAGACGTACGATGCTCCAATGGGGAGCTGCGACCGGTGCAGGGCTGCTGGTACCGCTCGCTTACCGGCAAGGCCGCGCCCTGGCTCAATCAAGAAGCGGGCGTTTCTTCGGCTACCAACCTTTTACCCAGCCGTTGTTCATCCCGCCCGTCCTCACGGCTCTCACCAACCAGGACGGCAATCGTCTATCTCCCGCGCCCGGAGCCTATCCGCGCGGCCGCGGCCAGACGAGCGGCCGCCCGGCAGCGCCGACGGGCAACTGCGACGACGTGACCCATGGAATCGCGCCGGAATTCGGCCATTGTCCGGAGTGGAATCGATTCAACAGCGGTTTCAGCCCGGGTAATACGCACGAGCAGGAGTTCGAACTCGTCACGGAGGAGACGACGCAACGATTCGTCCCCGGCGGTCCCGACACACCCGTCTTCGCCTATCGCGACGCAACCAAGGCGTCCGGCTCGGGCAGGACTCCCGGTCCGACGATCGTGGCCGAATACCTCGCGCCCGTGGTGGTGCGAAACTGCAATGAGCTCAGGCGTGACCGCAGCGGCGTCAACACGACCCATCACGACGTCGAGACTTCGATCCATCTGCACGGCAGCCACGCCCCTGCGCACGCGGACGGTTATCCGGACTTCTACGTACTTGCGGGCGAGGCCAGGGATTACTTCTATCCGAACATTGCGCCCAAAGTCACCGACCCCGGCACTCTGATGGCGCCCGTGTGCGGCGGGGAATTCGACACCACCTGGATTCCCTCGACGCTGTGGTATCACGATCACGCCATGGACATCACCGGATTCAATGTGAGCCGGGGGCTGGCGGGCTTCTATCTGGTGTTCGACGATCGGCAGAGGGAACTCGCCGATCGGGGCGTGATCCCGCGGATCGGCGCCACGGATGCCTTCGGGGGTCCCCTCGATATAGGCCTCGCGCTGATCGACCAGCGCTTCAACGCCGACGGCACGCTGTTTTACGACTTCCTGGATCACAACGGCCGCCTGGGCGACGTATTCACCGTCAACGGCGTGGTCCAGCCCAAGCACAAGGTCGAGCGGCGCAAGTACCGTTTTCGCTTTCTGAATGCGTCCAACGCCCGCATCTACGAAATCCGCCTGAGCACGCGTCGGAAAATGTGCATCATCGGCACCGACAGTTGGCTCCTGCCGCGGGCGATCGAAGTCGAGAGCTTCCAGTTGGCCCAGGGCCAACGCCACGACGTGATCATCGACTTCCGCGACGCGCCCGACGAGGTGTTCGTGGAAAACATACTGGTTCAGACTGATGGGCGCGGGGCAGAGGAAATCGATCCGAACAAGGAGCGCGACCTGCTGCTGAAATTCGAAGTGAGCGGGACCAACTCTTCCGAGCCGAGATGCGTGGATGGCACGGTGATCCGGGGCTTTGCCGGCATCGACCCGGGCGGCCAGTTCTCTTTCCACCGCAAGGAAGAGATCGTCGGAACCCGCAGGCTCCGAGCCGATCGCTCCCTAGGCGCATGGACCATCAACAATCGCTTCTTCAATCCCAGGCGGGCAGATGCCGTGCCGGTCCTTGGACGCGGCGCCGAGCGCTGGATTTTCGAAAACGGCGGCGGCGGCTGGTGGCATCCGGTGCACACTCATCTGGAGGGTTTCCAGATCAAGACAGTGAACGGGAAACCGCCGCGGCGAGAGCGCCGGTTCAACAGCGATCTCGTCTCGCTCGAGGGCGGCTTCGTGGCAGAGGTGTTCGTCAAGTGGCGCACCTTCAGCGGGCCCTTCGTCTTCCACTGCCACGCGGTGGAGCACGAGGACATGCGCATGATGGGGGTCAACGACCCGACGCCGGCCCAGGGCGACGCGAGCGGCGTCATCGACGCCACCGGCCCCCTGGACGGCGAAACCCGGATCAACTCGGATGTCTCCGGCGTCGTTCCCGACTGCATCGAGCTGGAGGAAGAACGCAGAATCTACTTCGACGAAGTCGGAGACTTGGAGACCGTAGAAAATCGGGGCGTGGGATTTCCCGAGTGCAAGTTCGACAACGGACTGAGGGGCAATCGGAGCTAGCCATGATCTCAACTCCGAAAATTGCCCGCATCGGCCTGCTGGTTGCGTTGTTCTGTTTCGGCGCAGCGCTCTCGATCGCTTTCTCCCTGTTCACGGATAAGGACGAGCAGCGCGGAGCCGCCCGCAAGCAATCGGATCAGTTCTCCAACATCATCCTTTATACGCAGCATGGTCAGCCGGTGCGTTTCTACGACGATCTGGTCAAGGACAAGACCGTCATCATCAACCTCATGTTCACCGGCTGCGGCGAGACCTGCCCGGCCAACACGGCGGAACTGGCGAAGATAAACGATCTACTCGGGCAGAGGATGGGGCGCGACATCATCATGGTGTCGCTGTCCATCGACCCGGTGGCCGACAGTCCGGCGCGATTGAAGCAGTACTGGGAGTCGTTCGGAGCGAAGCCGGGCTGGCTATTCCTGACCGGAAAGCCCGGCGAGGTCGATCGGCTGCGCCGCGAGATCGGGGCGTACGATCTCGACCCGCAAATCGACGCGGACCCCACACAGCACGCCGGGTTCATCACCGTCGGCAACGACAGAACGAATCGCTGGACAGCCTTGCCGCTGCTGATGCATAGGCGCCAGTTGGTGGGAACTATCCTGCGCATCTCGCGGAACGGATAGCGGCGGGCGCCGGTACAAATTCCAGCCAGATATATTTGAAATTTGGCTTCCAGCGTTGCGATGTTGCGCGGACGAAAAGCCGTCCGCGCGGATCGTCGATTATGCACGGAAGAAAAAGCCATCCGCGCATAATCGACGATCTCATATGAAAATGCCAGGCCGTCCGTGCCGTTATCCGTAACCGGGGTT
>JACQTO010000086.1 GCA_016210745.1 Betaproteobacteria bacterium | reverse complement strand
GCCTTACCTTTGCCATCCAAATCGAAGGCCGCCGGATCGAAACGGTGCAGAGCCTGCTCGGACCCAAGGGCGAGTTGAACGACCTGCAGGCCGCTTTCCGCAAGCACCACAGCCTGCAATGCGGCTACTGCACCACCGGCATTCTCATGTCCACAACCGCCTTTCTCGAAAAAAACGCCAATCCAAACGAGGAGGAGATTCGCGACATGCTGAGCGGCCATATTTGCCGCTGCACCGGATACGTCGGCATGGTTCGGGCGATAAAAGAAGTGGTCAAGAATCGCAACGCCAAAAATAAAGTACCGGCATAGCGCACCGAGCTGTCGCGATTCAAGCGACAGCTCATCAAAAGCGCAATGGCTTCCAGTAGCCGGTGAGTTCGAGGTAACCCTCACCGGCCAGCCGATTCCCTTCGCGAGCCCGCACCGCGCCCTCCCAATAGATGGTGCCGGTGCTGGCGCGTGAATCGAGTTCCTGGTCGTCCATCAGCGGTTCCAATTCGTAGGTCGCATCGCCCGCGCGCAGGCGCAGCGCGACCGGATACTCCACCTGGGTGCGCGGCGAACGCCACCGGCGCAGCGGATCGAATCGAATCTCCCCCGGCTCCAGCACGTGGTCGCCTCCGTCGGCAGCGCGCAGCGCGCCGCCGGCCCAGAACGTTCCGCCGCTTCGATCGCGTATGCGGAACGCCATCAGCGCCCCGCCATCGGCAAGATTGAGTCCCACCCAATCCCAGCCGGAGGCCGCTCCTGCCAGCGCTTCACTCGACCATTCGTGATCGAGCCAAGCCTTTCCGGTTACCTCCAGCGCCCTGCCCTTCACGGAGACCGAGCCATCGATCGCCAACTGCGGACGGCTATAGTAGTAGCTTGCCTGTCTCGATTCCGGTCCCTTGCGGCTGTAGCCGCGTTCGCCCTGCAGCAGCAGCGGCTGCCTCGGCTGGAATCGCAGCGCGAATCTGAAATCACGCGCAGCAACGCTTACCACATAGCCGGCATCGCTCAATTTCAGCGACCAATCATCGATGTGCACATCCGTCTGACCGATAGCCGCCTCGGCAAGTCCAAGGCCTGCGCGTGCGGCACGCTGATCGTGGAGCAGATGCCCGTTAGAGGCGTCCGCGAGCGCCGCGTGCGCGAAAAGCAGCTGTGTCGGCGCAAAGCGGCTCGGATTATCTTCGCCGATTCCGGTTCGGCTGCGAAAGAAAGTAATCTGCAGTCCGCGCTCGATCCCATCGCTCCCCTTGGCCCAGCCGGTGATGTACCACCATTCGGTACGAAAATTCGGATGGCTGCCGTGATCGCGAGGGAACTCCAGCGCCAAGCCCGGCCGCACCGCCGGATACGCGACCGCAGCCGATGTCTGCGCAGCCAACAGCGCCAGCGGACTAGCAAGAAACCCTCGTCGCCTCACCCGTCAATCCTCGAAAACCAGGATTCAGGATTCAGGGAACGCCAACACCGAGCGATTCCCTGCCGCTCCCTAAATCCCAAATCCTGAGTCCTGCATCCTGAATCCTGCATCCTGAATCTTGACCTGCCATTTGAACGATACCAGGCGCTGGCGCAAAATGTGTCCTTTAGTCCCCGCTATCCGACGATCCAAGTCAAATCAGCGCTTACTGCAAATGACGACTTTCGTTGCACTGCTGCGCGGTATCAATGTCTCCGGCCGTAACATGATTCGAATGGCTGATTTGCAGCAGAGCTTCGCGGCGCTGAAACTCGACAACGTGCAAACCTATCTGCAAAGCGGGAACGTCCTTTTCAGCACCGGCCGAACTGACGCGGCTGCCCTTGCCGCGACGATAAAGGATCGAATCGCGGATGACCTGGGCCATAACGTGGAAGTTCGGGTTCTCACAGCGAAGGAACTTGCGAATATTGCCAGTTCAAATCCGCTTTGGCCACGGTTGGGGGCAGACGAAAAGCTGTTTCACGGAACTTTCCTTTTCCGACGCATATCCCAGACCGCTTTTCGTAACCTCAAACTTCCGGCCCAAGGCGGTGAGCAGGCGGTATTGGTTGGCCAGACGATACTGCTATTCTGCCCGCACAGGTACGGGAAAACAAAGCTGAACAACGGCTTCTTCGAAAAAGCATTAAGCATCCACGCCACGACGAGGAACTGGCGAACCGTCCTGGCACTGCGAGAACTCTGCGAGCGGCGATGAGCAACTAAGGAGCAAACATGGTCGAACTCCTCTTTGATCCCCAAGCATGGATCGCGTTCTTGACGCTTACCGGGCTCGAGCTCGTCCTCGGTATCGATAACGTCATCTTCATATCGATTCTGGTGGACAAGCTCCCGCCGGCGCGCCGGGAAATGACGCGCCGGGTCGGTCTTTTCCTGGCCATGTTCATGCGTATCGGACTGTTGTTTCTGCTTGCGTGGATCATCGGATTAAATCAGCCGTTCTTCACCCTCATGAGGCAAGAGATCACCGGTCGCGATCTCATTTTGATTGCCGGCGGACTATTCCTGCTTTGGAAGAGCACGAAGGAAATCCACCAGTTGCTCGAGGGACAAAGCGGGCATGTGTCGGGCGCAATTCCCCACACGGTTTTCGCCGTAATCGTTCAGATCACGCTAATCGACATCGTATTTTCGCTGGATTCGATCATTACCGCGGTGGGCATGGTCGACGAGATCGAAATCATGATCGCCGCCGTAATCGTTTCTGTGCTTCTCATGATGGCTTTTGCCGGTGCAATCGGCCGCTTCGTGTCCGCGCATCCGACCATCAAAATGCTCGCGCTCGCCTTCCTGTTTGTCATCGGCGTGGTGCTGATCTCCGATGGTTTTGGCCATCACGTCCCGAAGGGCTACGTATACTTCGCCATGGCCTTCTCGATCGGTGTCGAGATGCTCAACCTGCGCATGAGGAGGCGCGCCGCCCAACCTGTCACGCTGCACGAGCCCTATACGCGCGACGATGAGGAAGCCGGCCCGGACCGGGCAGGCTGATGCCCGAAAGAACGCGCCGGGTCCAGACTGCCGAGAAACCGCTCGAAAGCGATGATCGCGGGATGCCGCGTCCATCAGGTCAATCGAAGTCCAGATCCCTTTTCTCGAATGGATACGCCGGTTTCCTGCCGAGAATGCGGTGCAGGACCGAGTTCATACTGTACGGATCGTTGTCGAAGCCGCCGTGGGTCCGGGACGCCGTCTCGGAGCCAGGAGTCCCGGTCGCGCTCGATTCGATGATGTCGAGGAACGCCGCCCGTCTCAATGCCTGCTCCGTTTTCACGAAACACTTCATTCCCAGCAACGGGGTGCCGCGCTTGTCCTCGAAGGCGTTCGACACCAGCCACAGCAGCGAACGCCCATAAGGGCCGACCGAGTCGTCGAGCTCCTGCTGCTCGTTGAGCAGATACATGGTCGCCTTGGGGCAGCGCCCCGCCCTGATCGCGGGCAGCGCGTGCTCTTTGAACTCGTCGATCCTGACCGCGGGCGCAAAAAACTGCAGGGTCTTGAACTCGATGCCGAGGGAGCCTAAATGCTCGACCGCATGCGAGAACAGGATGCTGCCGGCGCTGTGCGCTACGACATGGAGCTCCCACTGCTTGCGTTCGGTCTCGCTCGCCTGCGAGAGCGAGACATGAGCGTACTTCTTCATCAACTCGATCGCGCCGATGCCGCGGCGGTGATCGCTTGCGCGCCAAGCGTTTTCCTTCATTTCGCTCCACATCGGCTCGCCGATCGGCGCGGCGGTCAATTCGAGCATGAGGTCCTTCGCGTTTCTCATGCCTTCGAGCAGCCCGCCTGCGCGCTCATCCGCATCGGTAAACAGGTCGTCGAGCGAATCCGCGAGCGTTTCCAGCGGCCCCGTCTCCCACATGATATGCAGGGGATAGACGCCATTGGCGAGGCACTTGTCGCGGAACGCGACCGCCCGCTGCGCCGCATCGCGTTCGCTGTTGAGGCCGCCGTGCAGATAAAGCATCACACGCTTCTTCTGCCACTTGTTGTCCTTTGCCGCCCTGGGGATGGTCTCCTGGAACAATCGCGCCAGATCCTGCTCGCTGGTCCAATAATTGCCGGTTTTCGAGAGTTCGCCGTTATTGCCTACATCGACGATGAACGGCCGAATTGCGGCGAGTGGAATATCCTCGCGCCCGCGAAAACGCCCGGCCGTCGAGTCCGCCGTTCCCTCCTTGCTTTCCCACAGATCGAGTGCGAGCGGCACGCCCAATTGCGCGACCCAGATGTCGGTCGTGTGCAGCAGAAAATCTTCGTAGGGAAGCAGTGCAAATCCGCCGCTGCCCCATCGGGTCCCCCAGGAGTTTTGTACCACAAAGCCGTCGCGGGTATAGCCGACCAAGGCGATCGCATGGCCGGCGCTCGCCCGTCCCATGCGTCGAATAACGGGCAACAACTGCGTCTTGCCGCCGGCTTTCACACGCACCGTCGCTTTCCCCGGCTCATTCCAGCCGTCATGAACCATGACCGTGCAGTAGACGATCCCGGTCTCGTGCAACGCCGCGTGTATGTCGCGCACCTCTTTGTTCTTGACACGGTAATAGGCGCCACTGGGCGTCTCGAGCGCCGCCTTGGCGATTCTCGCATCCAGATGTCGGCGGCTGCGCATGTCATCTTTCCAGGTGTCGCGCTCGCACACGCCATGACGGGCCCAGCCTTTCATCGCGCCTCGCGCCGAGGAGCCCTCGTACTTCTCGCCGGGCCATTCGTCGTAGCAGCGTGCCATCTCGTAGAGCATGCGCGGGCTCACCGTGCGTTTCACGCCCCGCTGCGCAAGCAAAAAATTGATCACCGCCGCGAGTGCGAATCCGGTACAGGCGCCTTCGCCACCCTGGTCCAGGATGGCCGGGACCAGGTGGCAATTGACTAACTCGTTCTGGAGTGGGACAAGCGCCGGCTGGTACGCCCAGTCGCGAAGATCGATGCGGTCGGGGAAAGCATCCAGCGTGCGATTGCCGGCGAGAATGGAGCGCTTGGCCGCAGCGGTACGTTTTTCCGCCATTTCGGGTCCCCCTCTCTTTTCTTCCCTGGAACCAACGTGTCAAATACTAGCATGGCTCGCAACCCGGGAATGGATCGCTGCTCCCGCGCATCGGGCCGTGCTTGGCCAGGGCGAATTCGATAAGAAGCGGCTGGCGAAGTACGCCCTAAGGATCCGTGCTGCAGCTCGCGTCCTGGATTAGGTACACTTAGCGCCAGGAATCGAACTGCCGTGAGCAGGTGCGCCATGTGCGGGGCGCCTGCTCGGGAAAATTGCTCTGCACGGAGCGCGCACATGGAACCGGACGCCGCTATCTATATGGTGCTCTACAACTACACGAAGGCATTATCGGTCGCCCTGGGCTACCGCGACCCGCTGACGCGGCTGCATTCGGAGCGCGTGCTCGGTCTGGCGGAGGAAATCGCGTTGCATTGCGGACTGCCCGACCAAGAACTGGGCATCCTCAGGATAGGCGCCGCTTTTCACGATGTCGGCAAGATCGGAATACCGGATGCCATTCTCCTGAAGGCGTCGTCGTTTGACGAGACCGAGCGGAAAACGATGCGCGAGCATTGCGCGATAGGCGAGCGAATCATGAAGTCAACCGAACTCGATGGCTGCGAGCAGGCCGCGCACGTCATTCGCCACCACCACGAGTATTACGCCGGCCGGGGCTACCCGGACGGGCTCGCCGGGGAAAATATCCCGATCTGCTCACGCATTATCTCCATAGCCGACAGCTATGACGCGATGGCGGTTACACGGCCGTACCATCGCGCGAAAAAACACTCGGAAGTCATGGAGATCCTGCGCGAGGAGGCCGGTCACAAGCATGATCCGCAACTGATGCGAGTCTTTTGCGAGATCATCGAGCACAGCGGATTCAAGGCGGAAATCTGACCGAAGCGCTTCCAGCATCTTCGCGGCAGGCGAATCAACATGCGTTTTGCATCGTTGCATAGGCGTCGCCAATGCTCATCGCGGTGACCGGCGTAATGCTATTGGCTCTGCACCTCGGCGCACCGTGGCCCGAGCAGTTGCCGAAAGGTCGCGGGCCGAATGTCGGCATCCTTCAGGATGCCAGCCTGATCGAGTCCTCAACCTGCACTTTTCGTTTTCTGAGGTTAGATCGGTCTGAGACGGTCTTGGCGAGCGATCACCTCGGCTGCGAAGTTTGGGCAAATCTCGATGGAGCAGACGTTCGAATTCCTATATCGGACACCCAGAAATCCGCCGCATGCACCGAGGACTGGGATCGTCCCGCCAAGACCCCCCGCTTTGTCATCACGTATTTGACAGGGACAACGAAGCTGGTAGCGGATTATTGGGTGTCGGACCTTTGCTGGGTAACGGGCGGATGCGATTCCAAGGGACTCAACGCGACATTGACGTTTATGGACCCCTCGGGAAGTTCGTCGGTGAAAGTGCGAGGGCGTTGTTCGGGCTAAGCTGCTACCGTTATCACTGAACGCGCTGGTCCATCCTGCGAAACCGCTTGATGGCCCCAAGGCATCCGGCGGGCTCAGGTTTCATGCGCTAAGGGGGAATACATGCTGATCCTGGACGAGACTGCCGTTCGAAAGTTTCTATCCATGCAAGCCTTGATCCCGGCCATGGAGCGGGCGCTGCATGCGCTTTCGGCCGGGGAAGTCGTGCAGCCCTTGCGGGTGATAGTGCCGGTCGCCGAGCATGGCGGGTTCCTCGGCAGCATGCCTGCTTTCGCCGGAGGACAGCTTGGCGCCAAGCTCGTCACCTTTTATCCCGACAATCAAGGGGCCCCAACGCATCACGCCCTGGTCGTCCTCTTCGAACCCGCCACCGGTGAACCCCGCGCGGTAATGGACGGGCGGTTGATTACGGAGATGCGGACCGGCGCGGTGTCGGCCGTTGCCACCAAATCGCTTGCGCGCGCCGATTCGCCGGTGCTTGCGATCCTCGGCGCAGGAGCGCAGGCGCATAGCCACCTCGAGGCGCTGCGGCTGGTGCGTCATTTTCGCGAGATCCGGGTCTGGAGTCCCCGCAACGCGGGCGAATTCGCAGCCAGATTCGGCGTGCGACTTGCGCGATCGGCTGAAGAGGCCGTGCGCGGTGCCGATGTTGTCGTGGTCGCCACGACGTCACGGACGCCTGTGCTGTTGGGTGATTGGCTGTCGCCAGGGGTGCATATCAACGCCGTCGGTGCGGTTCGACCCGACTGGCGCGAACTCGACGATGACGTGCTGCGCAAGGCTAAGCTCTATGTTGACTCACGGGAGGCGGCCTCTCGTGAATCCGGCGACGTGATCGCCGCAGGCGCAATAGTCGCCGAGATAGGTGAAGTCATTGGCGGGGTCAAGGCGGGTCGTCAGTCCGCCGAGGAACTGACGCTGTTCAAGTCCGTCGGCGTCGCCGTGGAGGATCTTGCGAGTGCCGACCTGGTATACAGGAAGGCCTTGGCAGCCCAACATCCGTAATCGGCCCGCCTTACTGCGGCGTGATATTCGCACGTCTCAAAATCTGGCCCCAGGTCTCGACCGCTGCGTTGATGAAATGGGTAAACGCCTCGGGGGTCATGGTCATTGGATCCAGGTTGAGCGCGGCTAGTCTGGCGAGAAAGTCCGGCGCCGCCAGCACCTGGGCGAGGGACTGATTGAGCTTGACCACGATGTCGCGAGGCAGCCCCGGCGGCCCCAGCAGACCGAACCACGCGCCGGCGTTCATTTCAGGCAGCGGGGAACCGGCCTCCGCGAACGTCGGAACGTCCGGCAGCGCAGCAGAGCGCTTCTCGCCCGTAACGGCAAGCGGGCGAACCTTGCCCGACTCGAGGAACGGCTTGGCCGCGCCTATGCCCGCCGACATCACGAAGGTGAGGCGTCCCGCGACCACGTCAATCATCGCAGGTCCGGTCCCCTTATAGGGAACATGGAGCATATCCAGCCCGTTCTTCATCTTCAATAGTTCCGGGGCAATGTGCGTTGCATAGTGTCCTGTGCCCGCCGAGCCGAATGACAACGCTCCGGGCTTGCTCTTCGCGAGGGCGATCAGTTCTTGCAGATTACGCGCGGGAACAGATGCGTTTACGTAGAGGATGATGGCCCCTGCAGCCACGGGACCGACCGGCGTGAAATCCTTGCGCGCGTCGTATGGAAGCGACTTGTAGAAGTTCGGGTTGACGGCGAAGGCGGAGATACTCTCCAGAAACAGCGTGTACCCGTCCGGCGCTGCCTTCGTGACGAATCCGGCGCCAATGGCCCCTGCTGCGCCCGGCCGGTTCTCCACCACGATCTGCTCACCGAGTATTTCGCCGAGCTTCTGCGCCACGGTCCGGCCCAGCAAATCGGTGGGGCCGCCGGGCGTCCAGGCGATGACCAATCGGACGGGCCGCGTCGGATAGGCCTGGGCGAGCGTCTCCATCGAAATGGCGGCCAGGCAGCCCGCGCTCACGATTGCAGCTATCAACCAGCGCAATTTTGAACACATCCCAAATCCTCCTTATCGTGGAGTGCGGATTACTTGAACTCCTGCCCGCGCGCCTTGAGAATTTCCTCCAGCGTTTCTACGCCAAGCCAAAGGCCCGGCATGCCGCCGGGAATGGCCGCAACCTCGATGGCTTCGAGCACTTCTCTCGGGGTGGCGCCCAAAGTCAGCGCCCGTTGGCTGTGCAGCTTTACGCCACGCGCGCGACCGAGCGCACAGGTGATCCCGACCATAATCAATTCCTTGGTCTTGCGCGGAAGCGCCCCTTCTCGCCCGAACGTGCCGTCGACATAAAGGCCCTTGAGCTTTTCGAAATACTCCGGGTCCAATTTGGCGATAACGTTATAGGCTTTGTTCTCCGCTCCGAGCGACGTTTTCTCGAATGCTTCCTTGGCCTGGTCTGCCATGAAATCTCCTCTGATCCTTCAGTATTTTGGCTGACGATGACCACGCAGCGCCGGCCCCGATCGTTCCTGGGCTATTTACCGCCATGCAGGAGCGATTGTCAAATCCGATTCCGCATCTCCATAGTCGGTGAAAGAACCTGGGGTCTTGCGCACAGTTCATCGTTACCGCGCACACCCCATCCGGGCGAATTGCATGCTGAAATGCGGGGTCCCCTCCCCGACTGCGTGACGATCTTTGCAGGAGTTTTGAGGCGTCAGACCCGAGAACTCCCCCAAGCCCGAAAGTGGACATACTGAGACCCTATGTGCTACAAGGCCGCCTTGGCTGAAACCCGATGGAATAGCTGCGTAGCAATCGACTGCAATGCCGTACGCGAGCAATCAAGGCATTCGCATCCACTATCGAGTCGAGGGCAGCGGCCCTCCCTTGGTTCTTCAGCACGGATTCACCTGGAGCATGGAGAGCTGGTCGCGCTCGGGGTATCTGGAAACGCTGAAGCCGCACTACCGGCTCATCCTCGTGGATGCCCGCGGGCACGGTGCAAGCGACAAACCGCGTGAGCCTGCCGCGTATTCCCTGCCGTTGCGGGTCGGCGATGTGGTTGCGGTGCTGGACGCCCTCGCTGTCGGCTCGGCCAACTTCTGGGGATACTCGATGGGAGGGTGGATCGGGTGGGGGATGGCAAAGTACGCGCCTGAGCGCCTCCACAAGCTGATCATCGGCGGAGCGCATCCATTCGAGCGGCGCCTGCCGGCTTCCGATCGCCTCGATGGCTCCGATCCCAAGGCGTTCGTTGAGAGCCTGTTCCGGAGGCTGGGGGTCGACTTCGCAGCGATTCCCCCGGGGAAGCAGGCAGAGTTCTTCGACAATAACGACTTCCTGGCGCTCTCAGCATCTCAACTGGACCGACCGCCGCTGGAAGACATCCTGCCGACGATGCGGATGCCCTGCTTCCTGTACAGCGGCGAAGCCGACGGAGTGATTGCCCAGATGCGAGAGTGCGCTCGGCTTATGCCGAATGCGACCTTCGCGGCTTTCCCCGGCCTGAATCATTTCGAAGCATTCCACCGGGCCGATAGAGTGCTGCCCGCTGTCATGAACTTTCTCCTGGGGGCGAGTGACGGAAGACAATTGGATTAGCAGCGCATTAGAATTCAGGCATCCCACAATTCGGTGAGAACCCATGTCCTACATCGAGGAATCGCTGTCCGCCGGCGAGAAGATCGAAGGGCTCTTCAAGCTTCATTGGTTCGCCTGGCTTCCCATGGTGTTGTGGATCATCCTCGGGATTCCCACGCTGGGACTGACATGGCTTATCGCCCTATACGAGTTCTTGAGGCTGAAGTTCTTGGAGCAAGGCGTCACAAACAAACGGGTGATCCTCAAGCGAGGCATCATCAGTCGCAAGACTGAAGAAATGAAGCTCACGTCCATCGAGACCGTTGAGATCGACCAAGGCATATTCGGCCGCCTATTCGGGTACGGAACGGTGAAGATCACGGGGCGAGGCGTCAGCGATTTCGTGTTCAAGGGAATAGACGATCCGATGTCCGTAAAACGTCGGATCGAAAGCGTGAGCAACCCCGTGGCGTGAGTTTCGACTTTGGCGGGTGCAGAAGGTCCGGAAACCCTTCGCCACCAGCTTACCAGTCATCCTTCACAGCGCGCACCGCATCCTCGCCCATCGCGCGCCTACCGCTTGCCAGCGCCGTGAGCGTTGAGAGCGCAAGCATCACCAGCGCAAACCAGGCGAGAGGCCCCCAAGGAAGATGCAGCTCCATGCTCCAATGAAAGGACTGCCGGTTGACCACATGGATCAGCACCAGGCTGATCAGCCAGCCAAGCGCAAACCCCGAGGCAAGCCCGAGCGCGGACACAAGCGCGCCTTCGGTGGCGAGCATCGCTCCGATTTGCGCGCGCGTGAGCCCCAGGTGGCGCAGCATGCCGAACTCGCGCCGGCGCGCGAGCACCAAAGCGCCGAAGGCCGACGAAAGCCCGATCAATCCGATCACCACTGCCACGGCTTCGAGTCCGTAAGTGACCGCGAAGGTTCGATCGAAAATCGACAAGGTCGAGGCGCGGATTGCGCCCGGCTGGTTGACCTCCAAACGCTCGCCCCCGGCGACCGTATCGCCGATCGCAGCCATGACCGCGACCGCATCGGCGCCCGGCTCCAGCCACAGCGCGCCGTCGGTGGCACGCTCATCGCCGGTCAGCGCGACATAGACATCGCGCTCGATGACAAGGGTTCCGTGCTGGCGCGCATAGTCGCGCCAGATACCGGCGACGGTGAAACGCGATGAACGTCCGGCCAGGGGCAGCGCGACGATCTCCCCCGGGCGCCAGCCGTAGATATCGGCCGTCGCCTCGGAAATCCATACCGGCGGCGGCGCTCCTTTGGGCGGGACGAGCGGCGCCCCGACAAGCGCCAAGCGCTCATCCGGTTTCGAGCGATCCAGCACGCGCGCCATCAGCAGCACCCGCGGCCGCTCCGGAGCAAGAAGGAGCTGCTGCGTGCGGATGAACTCGGCGCGGCGCACCCCGGCCACGGCGCCGATGCGGCGCTGATCCTCCGGCGAGATGAACGCGGCATCGTTTTGCGGTCCAGTGCGCAGGTAGATATCGGCAGGCAGGACGCGCTCGAGCCACTCGTCGAGGGACTGCCTGAACGAATTCACCATGATCGCCATCGATACCATCAGGCTCACGCCGGCGACGATCGACGCCAGACTCACCGATGCCTGACCGGGAGCACCCATGAGCTGTGAAAACGCCAGGCGCACCGGCACCGCGCGCGGAGGCGGGAGCAGGCCAAAGCAGATGAGCGCCAAGCGCGGCATGAGCATGATCGTTCCCACGAGCAGCAGCGCAATGGCGAGGTAGCCAAAGATCGGCAGGTCGCCAACCGGGCCCGCCTGAGTGAGCGCGCCACCTGCCGCGAGCACCAGCAATCCTGGCCACGCCGGCCGAAGTCGCGCGAACACTTGCGCTTCGTCGCCCGGTTTGAGCGCCTGCGCAGGCGGTGTGCGCGAAGCTTCCAGCGCCGGGGCGAGCGTGCCCAGCAGCGCCGCTGCAATGCCAGTCAGCGCATATAGCATCAGTCCGACCGGCTCCAAATGAAGCTCGGGGCGAACGCCGCGGAATTGGCCGGCGCCAAGGTCGGCGCCAAGATTGGTCATCACGAACCCAGCCGCCACTTGTCCGAGCACAATGCCAAGCAGGGCACCTGCGGCGCCGAGCACGAGCGCTTCGCCGAGCAGCATCGTGAGAATGTTTGTCCGGGTCATGCCGAGCACGCGCAGCAGCGCAAGCTGCCCTCGCCTGCGCACGACGGCGAGCGCTTGCGTCGAGAAGACGAGCAGCCCGCCGGTGAACAAAGCCACCAGCGCGAGCACGTTCAAGTTGACCCGGTAGGATCGCGACATGCTCGCGGCGCGCTCGACGTTCAGCTCCGGACGCTCGACCACCAGCCCCGGAGGCAGCAACGCTCGCAGACGCCGCGCAAACGCATCGACATCGACCCCGGGACGCACGCGGATGTTGATGGCGCTGAGGCGCCCGATCCAGTCGAGCGCCCTTTGCGCCGCAGCGATGTCGATGACGCCGAGCCGCTCGTTCAGGCTCTCCCCGCGAAGGATTCCGGCCACGCGCCATCTCGTTTCGCCAAGGCCCACCTGAACGCTCAGCTCGTCTCCTTTTCTTGCATCGAGCCAATCGGCGGCAGCCTGCGATAGGAAGATGCGGTCTGGGCGCAGAAAGTCGAGGCCCTCCGCGCCCTCGACAGCGACCAGATCGGGCTGCACCTGCGCGGCGCGAAAGATGTCCAGGCCGACGATCTTGAGCGGTTCGCGCCGCGAAGGCAACCGCACGTCGAGTTCGAGTATTGGACTTGCAACCGCCACTTCGGCTGCCTGCGCGACGCGCGCGTAAAGCGACTCGTCGAATCCGGAGCGCGGGCCGCGGATTTCCAGATCTGCGCGTCCCGACAGTGCGTGCAGCGCCTGCGAGAACTCACCGAGTGCGACCTGATTGATAAGCTGCACTGCGTACCCCATTGCGACGCCGAGTGCGATGGCGAGCACCGCCAGGGCCGAGCGTCCCTTGTTTTCTAGCATCGGCGCGAGCAGCAGCGCCCGCCGGATGGAGAAGCGCGTCATGGGGAGAAAAATGGGGTCAGAGTAACATTTCCAAGACGTACCGAGCTAGGCTGGAACTGCTTCAGCGAAATGTTACTCTGACCCCATTTTTCTCAAACCCGAGGGCGAGAGCATATAGATGCGGTCGGCGGTCGCCGCAGCCGCCTGGGAATGCGTGATGAGGATTCCGGCCGCGCCCTTGTCCTTCACGCACTGGCGCAGCAACGAGAGCACCTGCGATGCGCTCTCCTGATCGAGGTTGCCGGTCGGCTCGTCGGCGAGCACCAGCCGAGGGCTGTGCACCAGGGCGCGCGCGATCGCCACCCGCTGCAGTTCGCCGCCGGAGAGTTCGCGCGGCATTGCGTGCGCCTCCGCGCCTAAGCGCACAGCTTCGAGCATCGCCGCCACTCGCGGGCCGATCTCGGCATCTGCAATGCCGTTCAAGACCAGCGGCAGCGCGACGTTTTGCGTCACCGACAGATAAGGGAGAACGTGAAACGCCTGAAATACGAAACCCATTTCGCGCCGGCGCAGCAGCGTCAGCGCATCCTCTCCCAGCGCGGTGATGTCGCGCCCGTCGAATACGATCTGCCCCGAATCGGGCCGATCGAGTCCGGCGATCAGGTTGAGCAGCGTCGATTTGCCGATCCCCGATTCGCCCATGACCGCGATGTAATCGTGGACCCCGAGTTCGAGGTTCACACCCGCGAGAACCGTCTTGCTGCGCGGCCCGGAAAAAGACTTGCCGAGATTTCTAACTGAGAGCACGGGGCTACCTCGATGAGCCGATATCAGCGACGTTGATTTTGCCGCTCATCAATCTCCACATTTCGATTGAGTTGCGATTTCGCAACTCAATCGAAATGTGGAGACCCGATAAAAAGCAAATTCTCGCCACTGCCGTCAATAGCCCTCCGCTACGTGCTCTCTTCGACCCCCAGATACGCCTCCTGCACCACGCGGCTGGAGCGAATTTCCTCCGGCGGACCCGATTCGAGCACGTTGCCGTTGACCATCACGGTGAGCACGTTTGCCACCGCGAAAACCGCATCCATATCGTGCTCGACCAGCAGGATCGCATGATCGGCGACCAGCTTCTGCAGCAGTTCGACGATGCGCGCCGACTCTTCCGCCCCCATGCCGGCGAGCGGCTCATCGAGCAGGAGCAGACTCGGGTTGGTCGCAAGCGTCATGGCGATCTCGATCTGGCGCCGCTCCCCGTGGGAGAGCGAAGCCACAGGCATGCCGGCGCGCGCCTCGAGCCCGACTTGCGCGAGCGCGCGCTCGGCCTCCTGCGACACGGCATGGTAGTGCGCGGCGTGACGAAAGAACCGCATCGAGGTGGATAGGCGCGACTGCGCCGCCAGCCGGCAGTTCTCGAACGCGCTGAACGGTGGAAAAACGTTGGTCTTCTGGTAGCTGCGGCCGATGCCGAGCCGGGAGATCTGCTCGGGACTGAGTCCGGTGATGTCGCGGCCCCCGAATTCGACCGTGCCCGTGCTGGGCCTTAGGTCGCCTGAAAGCAGATTGATGAGCGTCGTCTTGCCCGCGCCGTTGGGGCCGATCACGGCGTGCACTTCGCGCATGCGGCATTCGATGGAAACGCCGTTGACTGCGGCGAGACCGCCGAAGTGGCGCGTCAGTCCGCGCGTGCGAAGTACGCCATCACCCATGACTGCGCTCCCGTCGCCTGGCAAGGCGCGCCAAAAGCCCCAGTAATCCGTTGGGCAGAAACAGCGCCACGACGACGATGAAACTGCCCATCAGAAGCTGCCAATGCTTGCCGAGATTGACCGCACCCACCGTGGGCAGGGATTGAAAAACGATTTCCACCAGCATCATGGCCGCGGCGCCAAGCGCCGGTCCGGTAAGCGTCCCCATGCCGCCGAGGATCACCATCATCATGACTTCGCCCGAGAGATGCCAGCCGAGCATGTCCGGATTCACAAAGCCGAACTGGATTGCCGAGAGGTAGCCGGCGAGCCCGGCAAGTGCGCCGGCGAAAACAAAACAGGCGAGCTTGTAGCGAAACGTCGCGTAACCGAGCGATCGCATGCGGTGCTCGTTTACGCGGATACCCGCGATCACGCGCCCGAACAGCGAGGCCAACACCACGCGCAGAAGCAGGAACACCAGGACGAAGGCGACCAGCACGACAAAATAGAAATGGACGAAGTTTTCCAGGTCGAAGGGCTTCCAGCCGAAGATTTCAGCTGCCGGCCGCACGTAGATGTAAATTCCGTCGGCGCCGCCGGCGATCTTGGTGTCGTGAAAGACGTAGAACAACATCTGCGCAAAGGCGAGCGTCACCATGATGAAATACAGGCCCGAGGTGCGCAGCACCAGAACCCCCACCAGCAGCGCGACCAGCCCCGAACCGGCGACTGCGATCGGCAGGCTGGTCCACAGATTCGCCGCCTCATACTGCGGCGTCAACAGTGCGAGGATATAGCCGGCGGCACCGAAGTACGCGGCATGCCCGAAGCTCACCAGTCCCGAATATCCGATCAGCAAGTCGAGGCTCATGGCAAAAATCGCCATCACCATGACCTTGGTGAAAAACTGCACGGTAAATTTCTCGCCAAGAAACGGCAGCGCAACCAGACCCGCGAGCACGGCCACCATGACGACGACGCCGAGTTTGTGCCGCACTACGCCCTCTTCCCGAAAATTCCCTCGGGGCGCCAGAGCAGAACCACTGCCATGAGGAGGTACACGGTCATTCCGGCCAGTTCCGGCAGCAGTTTGATGCCGCCGATCTCCAATTCCACCACCTTGCCGAAGGTGTCGACCAGGCCGATCAGAAGCGCCGCGACCATCGCCCCCTTGACCGAGCCGATGCCGCCGATCACTACCACGACAAAGCAGATGATGAGCACCTGGTTGCCCATCCCGGGAAATACGGAGGACACCGGCGCGGCGATCATGCCGGCAAACGCGGCGAGCGCAATCCCCAGAGCGAACACGACGCGATAGACGAGTTGAATGTTGATTCCGAGCGACTGCACCATGTCGCGATTGGTGGCGCCGGCCCGGATCATCATGCCGATGCGGGTGCGCTGGATCAGCAGATACATCCCCACCGCAAGCGCCAGGCACACCGCCGATATCCACAGGCGATAGACCGGATAGGACAGCGTCTCCGTAAGCGGAATCGAGGCACCGAACACGGCCGGTACCTGCACCCCGTGCACGTCGTCGCCCCAAATGACGCTTCGGAGCTCCTCGAATACGAGGATCAGGCCGTAGGTGAGCAGCACCTGGTAGAGATGGTCGCGGGCGTAGAGTTCCTTGATGAGCAGCCACTCGAGAAACATGCCCAGCATCACGGTCAGCAGCACGCCTGCCGCAATGGCCACCCACAGGTTGCCGAAATAGACCGACAGCGACCAGGCGAGGTACGCGCCCACCATGTAGAAACTGCCGTGCGCGAGATTGATCACGCCCATGATGCCGAATACGAGCGTGAGGCCCGAAGCGACCAAAAACAGCAGCAGTCCGTATTGGATGCCGTTCAGCAGCTGGATGAGGAAGGTGCCGAAATCCATTGGAGACTATACATAAACAAGCCGACGACCTCGCGGCCGTCGGCTTGTGGGGTGAGCAAGTATCGCGCTCAGGACGGCATCTTGCAGAGGGCAGCGGGCGGATAGTCGAGCGCCTTCACCGCCACGCCCACCACCTTGTTCTCGGCACCGACCACCTTGCGCAGATAGAAGTCCTGCACTGGATTGTGTCCCTTGGACATGGTCCACTTGCCGCGCGGGCTGTCGATTTGCGCCTTCTCCATCGCAGCGATGATTTCTCTCTTCTTGCTGATGTCGCCCTTGACCGCACGCATCCCGGCAATCAGCAGCAGCGCTGCGTCGTAGCCCTGCACGGCGTAGACATCCGGCTGCAGCTTGAACGCCTTGGCATAGGAAAGGCGGAAAGCCTTGTTCCTGGGGGTGTCTATGCCATCGCCGTAATGCAGCGTCGTTTCCACGCCCTCGGCTGCATCGCCGACGGCCTCGAGCACACCATCGGTGAGAAAACCAGAACCGTACAGCGGGATCTTGCCTTTCAAGCCGGCTGCCTTGTAGTCCTTGAGAAACTTTGCCGCGCCGCCGCCGGCAAAGAAAACGAACACCGCGTCGGGCTTGAGCGAGGCGATTTCGGTGAGCAGCGCCTGGAATTCGACGTTGGGAAACGGCAGCCACAGTTCCTTGATCACTTTGCCGCCACCCTTGGTAAAGCTGTCCTTGAATCCCGCCACCATCTCCTCGCCCGCCGCGTAGCGCCAAGTGAGCGTCACCGCGGTCTTGTGCCCCTTCTTCGCCATCACCTGGCCCATCGGGTAAGTGGTCTGCGCATTGGCGAATGAGGTGCGGAAAATGTTCGGCGCGCACAGTTGCGTGGTCGCCGCTCCCAGCCCGGCGTTGGGAATGATATGCAGCACTCCCGACTCGCGCGCGATCTTCACCATGCCCATCTGCACGCCCGAATGCACCGTGCCGACGAGAACGTCGACCTTGTCGCGATTGACGATCCTGTTGGCGTTGTCCGCCGCCTTGGCCGGCTCCGATTCGTCGTCGAGCGTGGCGTATTCAACCTCGCGCCCGCTCAGTTTGCCGCCGGCCTCCTGAATTGCCAGCTTGAACCCGTTGGTAATCGCAACACCGAGCTGCGTATAAGTTCCCGTATAGGGCAGCATCAGGCCGATCTTGATCTTCCTGGCACCCTGGGCCAGCGCAATCGAGGGCACCAATCCCGCCAACGCCGCCGCGCCGCCCAAGGCGGCGCTTTCCTGCAAAAACTTTCTCCGCCCTGTTCCCCCACTCCCGTCTTTGCTCATTATTGCCTCCGTTGGTTCTGTATAACGGTCCGAAGCCCGCCTAGGCCGCGCGAAGCTTGAAGCGCTGGATCTTGCCCGTGGCCGTTTTCGGCAGCTCAGGGATGAATTCTACCCATCGCGGGTACTTATAGGGGGCTAACTTGCCCTTGACGTGCGCCTGCAGCTCCGCAGCGAGCTCGGCAGTGCCCTGAATGCCCGGTTTGGTGACGACATAGGCCTTGGGCTTGATCAGCTTCTCTTCGTCCTCCCTTCCCACCACGGCCGCCTCCAGCACCGATGGGTGCGTCAGCAGCGCCGCCTCGACTTCGAACGGGGAAACGTAAATGCCGCTTACCTTGAGCATATCGTCGGAGCGCCCCGCATAGGTAAAGTAGCCGTCGCCATCCACGCTGTATTTGTCGCCGGCACGCGTCCAAGGTCCCACGAACGTCGATTGCGTCTTCTCGCGATTGTTCCAATAGCACGCGGCCGACGAGGGGCCGCTGATCTGCAGCTCGCCGATTTCCCCGATCGCGGCCTCCTTGCCGCTCTCATCTATCAGGCGGATCGCGTAACCGGGCACGGGCTTGCCCGTCGTGCCGTAGCGCACTTCGCCGGGACGATTGGACATGAAAATGTGCAGCATCTCGGTCGAGCCGATGCCGTCGAGAATCTCGCTGCCGAAGTGCCGGGTCCAGCGCGAGCCGATTTCGGCGGGAAGCGCTTCGCCGGCCGATGCGCACACGCGCAGCGCGACCTCATCGCGTTTGGGCAGTTCCGGGCTCGCGAGCAGCGCCGCGTACAGGGTGGGCACGCCGCAGAAAATGCTCGGTTTGTGCTCCTTCAGGCGCTTGAACACGGCCTGCGGGCTTGGCCGCTCGGCCATGAGCAATGTGGTCGCGCCGACCGACAGCGGGAAGCTGAGCGCATTGCCCAGGCCGTAGGCGAAGAAAAGTTTTGCCGCGGAAAAAACCAGGTCGTTCTCGCGAATGCCGAGCACCGGCCGAGCATACAGTTCCGCGGTATAGATCGCGCTCGCGTGGACGTGGAGCGTGCCCTTGGGCGTTCCTGTCGAGCCCGACGAATAGAGCCAAAACGCGGTGTCGTCGCAGGTGGTCGCGGCGGCGGCGAAGGATGCGCCCGCCTTTGCCATGTGGGCCTGCAGGTGCAGATGCCCCTTGGCATCGTTGCCGGAGACGATGATCTGTTTGAGAAACGGCAACTTGCCGATCAACGGCGCAAAGCTCGGGTACAGCGCCTCCGACACCACCAGCGCCCTGGCACGGCTGTCGCGCAACATGAATTCGTAGTCGGCGGTCGTGAGCAGCGTATTGACCGCAATCGGGACGATGCCGGCCTTGATCGCGCCGAGAAAAACAGCGGGCCAATCGATCGTATCCAGATGGCAAAGCAATACGCGCTCCTCCATCTGCAGTCCGAGCGCGCACAGTGCATTCGCGGCGCGGTTGACGCGCTCGGCAAGCTGGCCGTAAGTGTAGCGTCCGGTGTCGTCGATATAGGCGATCTTGGCGGCGCGGCCGGAGCCGAGATTGCGCTCGATCAGGTCGTGCGCGAGGTTGTAATCGCGCGGAATGGATACCACCGGCGGGCTCGCACGGTGATCAGCGGAACTCAGGGACGGCATTGGCTCCTCCTCTTCTTGGAACGCGGCGCGTTTCCACTCGCGCGCCCATTGCCTAATCATTATGCACCGCAAACCCTCCCGCGTATCAGGCCGCGCGCTTCAGTGCCTGCCTGCATTGCGCGATCCAGCCGCTTGCCCATTCACAAGCAAGCTCTTCAGGCATGGTGCCGGCGCTTGCGTCGTGCAGCATCAATTCACCGATTCTCTGCGCGCCCAGTTCCGTGAGCAGGGCATCGAAGCGCCTGCCGCCCGCGCAGAACGTGTCCCCGTAAGTGCGATCGCCCAGCGCGATCACGCCGTAGCGGATATCGCGAAGGTCGGGACGCTCGCTGCACAGGGAAGCGAACAGGCCCTTTGCATTGTCAGGAACGTCGCCCTGGCCATAGGTCGAAGTGCAGATCAGAAACAGTCTTCCGCCCTTGAATACGCTGGCGTCCAGACCGTCCATCAACTGGGTTCGAACCCGCGTCTGATCGTCATCGAGCGTCAATTCCACTTCCTGCGCGACCAGTTGCGCCGTGCCGGTCATGGTTCCAACCAGGATCGTCAGATCCAACATCAGGCGGTCTCCTCAGCCGAACAACCGCCAAGTGCCCGGACGACCGCGGCTTGCGCCGGAATCGTGCTTGCATTCTCTTCGAGCTGCATTATAATTCACCATTACTTATTTATTAAGCATTATAGTGCATGACCGCCAAAACTAGAAATCACGACAAGACGCCCGCCAAGGGAAAACCCACGCCTGAGGTACGGGGAGATCAGCTCCTGCGCGAGCTCGGCGCCCGCGTGCGCGAGGCCCGCGCGCGGCGCGGCATGACGCGCAGGATTCTCGCCGACGACTCGGGCGTATCGGAGCGATACCTCGCGCAGCTCGAGGCCGGCGAAGGCAACATCTCGGTGCTGAGACTGCACCAGATCGCAAGCGCCCTGAACGAACCGGTCAGCGATCTGCTGCGCGAAGACAACCAGAAAGCGGTCGAACTGACGCTCATCGAGCAGTTCTTGAAGCGCCTGCCGGCGCACAGGCTGATCGAAGTGCGCTCGCAACTGATCCGCGACTTCGGCAATGCGAGGAACAACCGCATGCACCGCATCGCCCTGATCGGCTTGCGCGGCGCGGGTAAATCCACCCTCGGCGCCCGGCTTGCGCGCATGCTGGACTACAGCTTTCTCGAACTGGACCACGAGGTCGAGCGCGAAGCGGGCACCAGTCTGAACGAAATTTTCCTGCTCTACGGACAGGCGGGCTACCGACGCTACGAAAGGCGCTGCCTGGAGAACATAGTGGAGCAGAACGCAAACGTAGTCATCGCAACGGGCGGCAGCATCGTCTCGGAGGCAAGCACCTATGACATATTGCTCTCGACCTGCCTCACGGTCTGGCTGCGTGCGCAGCCCGAGGAGCACATGGCGCGCGTCGTGGCTCAAGGAGACACGCGCCCCATGGCGGGAAACCAGGAGTCGATGGACGACCTGCGCCGCATCCTCACTGGGCGCGCTGCGCTATACGGCCAGGCCGACGTCGTCGTCGACACGGCAGGCAAGACCGTCGAGCAAAGCTTGGCCGAACTGAGCAAGGCCATCGGGGCCGAAAAGATATTGCGGAGGGCATCATGAGCGCAGTGCCGAGCACCGAAACGGCGGGCGCAGGAACGCTCGTCACCTATGACGCGCATCCGGAGCGCTACTGCCACTGGCAGCTTGCCTTGGAGGGGCCGGTGGCGACGCTGTCGATGAATGTGAACGAGGACAAGGGGATCAAGCCCGGCTACAAGCTCAAGCTCAATTCCTACGATCTTGGCGTCGACATCGAGCTCTATGACGCACTCAATCGCATCCGATTCGAGCATCCCGAGGTCAAGGTCGTGGTCATGACCTCGGCTCGCGAGCGCATGTTCTGTTCCGGCGCCAACATCTATATGCTGGGGCTCTCCAGCCACGCCTGGAAAGTGAATTTCTGCAAGTTCACCAACGAGACACGCAACGGCATCGAGGATTCGAGCCGTCATGAGGGCCTGAAATTCCTCGCCGCGGTCAATGGCAGCGTCGCCGGCGGCGGCTACGAGCTCGCGCTCGCCTGCGACGAAATCCTGATGATCGACGACCGCTCTTCGGCCGTGTCGCTGCCGGAAGTGCCGCTGCTGGGCGTGCTGCCCGGGACCGGGGGTCTTACGCGCGTAACCGACAAGAGAAGAGTGCGCCGCGATCTTGCCGACGTGTTCGCCACCACAAGCGAGGGGGTGCGTGCCGACCGCGCCAAACAGTGGAAACTGGTCGACCATGTCGCCAAGCCGCAGCAGTTCAAGGACGCGGTCCAGGCGCGCGTGGAAGCGCTCGCCCGCCAGAGCAAGCGCCCCGGTGCAGCCAAGGGGGTGATGCTCCCGGCGCTCGCGCGAACCATCGATGAGGCGGGATTGCACTACCAGCATGTCGAGGTTGCGCTGGACCGCAAAGCGCGCTTGGCCACGATCACGGTGAGCGCCCCCAAGGAGGCGCAACCCGAGAACATCGAGGGCATACTCGCCGCGGGCGCGGCGTGGTGGCCGCTTGCCATGGCGCGAGAGCTCGACGATGCGATCCTGATGCTGCGCACCAATGAGCTCGAGATCGGCACTTGGCTCCTGAAGACACGAGGCGATATCGACAGCGTGCTCGCAGCCGATACCGCGCTCGCCGCCAATGCGGAGCACTGGTTCGTGCGCGCGACGATCGGCATGCTGCGCCGGACCCTGGCGCGGCTGGACGTTTCTTCGCGCACCCTGTTTGCGATCGTCGATCAGGGCTCTTGCTTTGCCGGCACGCTGTTCGAGCTTGTGCTGGCGGCAGACCGCAGTTTCATGCTCGCCCTTGCCGAGGGCGAAAGTGCCGCCCCGCAGATCGCGCTCTCGGAGGCGAACTTCGGCACCTATCCGATGGTAAACCGCCGCACGCGCATACTGAATCGCTTTTGCGAGGAGCCGCAGCCGGTGGAGGCCGCGCGCGCGCATCTGGGCGGGAAGCTCGCGGCTGAGGCAGCGCGGGAACTTGGCCTGGTGACCTTCACGCCCGATGAGCTCGATTGGGACGAGGAATTGCGCATCGCGCTCGAAGAGCGCGCGAGCCTCTCGCCCGATGCGCTCACAGGCTTAGAAGCGAACCTTCGGTTCACCGGCACCGAAACCATGGAAACGCGGATCTTCGCGCGGCTCAGCGCATGGCAGAACTGGATTTTCAATCGCCCGAATGCAGTGGGCGAACAGGGTGCTCTCAAGGTCTACGGCACCGGCGGCAAGGCGAAATTCAATTGGGAAAGGGTGTGACAGGCGGGAATCAGGGTTCAGGATTTGGGCGCTTACGAGTGTTGATAGATTAGGCGAAGATTTGGTTTCTAAATACGTCTCCGCCTTTTCGTGCGGTTGCAAGCAACCGCACGAAAAGGCGGAGATTGATAAACGGCAAAACCGGCTTCCATGGTTCCGGCCGCGCCGGCTTAGGAGATCACCATGTCGATCGATTACAGCCAACGAATCCCCAACAACGTCAACCTTGCGAACAACAAGACGCTGCAGCGCGCGCTGGAGCACTGGCAGCCCGCTTTCCTCGACTGGTGGCAGGCCATGGGACCGGAGGGATCGAAGGCGTTCGACGTGTACCTTCGCACCGCTGTCAGCGCCGAACCTGCCGGTTGGGCTCATTTCGATTACGTGAGGATGCCCGACTACCGCTGGGGCATATTCCTTGCGCTGCCGGAGCCCGGACGCCTGATCAATTTCGGCGTGCACAAGGGCGAGGCCGCATGGCAGGAAGTGCCGGGCGAATACCGCTCGACCTTGAGGCGCATCATCGTCACGCAGGGCGACACCGAGCCGGCCTCGGTCGAGCAGCAACGCCACCTCGGCCTCACCGCCCCTTCGCTCTACGACCTGCGCAATTTGTTCCAAGTGAACGTCGAGGAAGGACGCCACCTGTGGGCGATGGTGTATCTGCTGCATGCTTATTTTGGCCGCGACGGTCGCGAGGAGGCCGAAGCCCTGCTCGAGCGCCGCTCAGGCGACGCCGACAACCCCAGGATTCTGGCTGCCTTCAATGAGAAGACGCCCGATTGGCTGGCTTTCTTCATGTTCGCCTTCTTCACCGACCGCGACGGCAAATTCCAGCTCGCCGCCCTGAACGAGTCCGGCTTTGATCCGCTGTCGCGCACCTGCCGCTTCATGCTGGCCGAGGAAGCGCACCACATGTTCGTCGGCGAGTCGGGGATCGGCCGCATCGTCGGGCGAACCTGCGAGGTGATGAAGGCCCAGGGGATCGAAGATCCGGCCAAGGTGCGCGCGCTCGGGGTCATCGATCTGCAGACGTTGCAGCGCTATCTCAACTTTCATTTCAGCGTCACGCTCGACCTGTACGGTTCGGAGATTTCATCCAACGCGGCGAATTTCTATACCCAGGGCTTGAAGGGCCGCTTCGAGGAATCGAGGATCCAAGACGATCACCTGCTGACCGGCGCGGAATACCCGATCCTGGATCTCTCGGGCGACCAGCTCGTCGTCAAGCAGGTGAGCGCGGTGCAGGCGCTGAACGAGCGCTTGCGCGACGATTACATCAAGGAGTGCGCCGGAGGCGTTGCGCGCTGGAACAAGGTCCTCCAGAAAGCGGGAATCGGTTTCGAATTGAAGCTGCCGCACAAGGCGTTTCATCGCAGAATCGGCATATTCGCCGATGCGCATGTGAGCCCGGATGGGCGCGTGGTCTCCGAGGCCGAGTGGACGCATCACTCGCGCGACTGGCTGCCCACGCAGGCCGACCGCGATTTCGTGGTCACCCTCATGGGCCGCGTCACAGAAGCAGGAAAGTACGCCAACTGGATTTCGCCGCCGGCGCGCGGCGTGGACAACAAGCCGGCGGACTTCGAATATGTGCGGTTCGCCTAAGCGAAAGCGGCCCGGCTGGAACCAAGGAGGACGGTTTTGCCTTTATTCGATCTCGTGTTTTCACGCAGTTGCTTTTGCAACTGCGTGAAAACACGAGACCTATAGAACACCAAATTCTTCGCAGGAACCGTGAACAGTTAACCCGCCTGACTCAGCTAAAACCGCCCCATGAACACCCCAGCCGAGCTCGTCCGCCAGCATCTCATCGACGCGGAGATCTGCATCCGGTGCAACACCTGCGAGGAGACCTGCCCGGTGCACGCGATCACGCACGACTCGCGCAACTACGTGGTCAATTTCGAAGTCTGCGAGAACTGCCGCGCCTGCATTTCGCCCTGCCCTACGGGGGCGATCGACAATTACCGCAGTGTCGCCAAGTCGAAGCCCTATTCGATCGAGGAGCAGTTTTCCTGGGACGAGCTGCCGCCGCAGGCCGACCCGGGCCCCACGGCGCCTTCGGAACTTCCCGAGGACGTCGTTCGCATCACCGGGATCGCAACTTCCGGGCAGGGAGGGCCGAATCTGCCCCCGTGGTCGGCTGCCCATCCCTACGAGAGCCTGCACACCCTCGCCCGCCCCGCGCTGGCGACGGTCTCGGGAAACTATCGCCTGACCGAGGACGGCGCCTCCTCCGCTGTGCACCACATCGTGCTCGATTTCGGCAGAACCGCATTCCCGGTGCTCGAGGGCCAGTCGCTCGGGGTCATCGCGCCCGGGCTCGACGCCGGCGGCAAGCCGCACCACGTCCGCCTGTATTCGGTCGCCAGCCCGCGCAACGGCGAGCGTCCCGGCTACAACAACCTGGCGCTCACGGTAAAGCGCGTGCTCTTGGATCGCGAGGGCAACAGCGTCCGCGGCGTATGCTCGAATTATCTTTGCGACCTTAAAAAAGGCGACCAGGTGAAGGTGGTCGGCCCCTACGGCACGAGCTTTCTCATGCCCAATCACCCCGGCTCTTCGCTCATGATGATCTGTACCGGCACCGGCTCGGCGCCGATGCGCGCCATGACCGAGCGCCGGCGCCGGCGCGCCGCGTTCAAGGAAGGCGGCCGGCTGATGCTGTTTTTCGGTGCCCGCGCCGCCGGCGAGCTTCCTTATTTCGGGCCGCTCATGAAGCTGCCCAAGGATTTCATCGACATCAATCTTGCGTTTTCGCGCGTGCCCGATCAGCCCAAACGCTACGTCCAGGACCTCATTCGCGAGCGCGCTGAGGACGTCGCGGAAATGCTGTGCGATCCGGAGTGCTATATATACCTCTGTGGGTTGAAAGGCATGGAGGCAGGCGTCAACGAGGCCTTCGCCGACGTCTGCCGAAGCCGTGAAATGATTTGGGACCAAGTCCTCGATGGGCTGAAGCGGGACGCCCGCTTCCACGTCGAGACGTATTGATGAGTAGCAGATAACTGCACGTCATCCCCGCGAAGGCGGGGATCCAGTGTTTTCTCTTTGAGTCACCTGATAGGGGTCGGAAAGGAGCGATGGCCCCTCCCCGCCCTCCGAACCGTGTGTGCGGTTCTCCCGCGCACGGCTCTCCAGTCGGTAGTTTCCTCCTCGGGACTGACTCGCCAGTACAAGGGCTTCGGTCATGGTGAAAAGCCCCAGATTAGCGAAGTAGGCATTGGGCCAGCGTGGTTGATCAGCAAGAGATTTCCCCTTTCCAGCCCGGTGGTCCTGCTTGCGCAGGATGGCCCGGAGACGACGACGGATGAATCCATCCATCCCCCGCAGGGTCAACATGTGGGCATGC